>NZ_JBSRLA010000021.1:0-47911 GCF_055149105.1 Desulfosalsimonas sp.
GTACGGATAAGTACGCTGCATTCTTCGAAATTGCGCAAGCCTTGATCTTGAACTTTTTACGGCACCATCTGAAATCAGACTTTTTACGGTGCCATCAAAACTGCCTGTAAAAAAGACTTTTTACAGGCGGATCAAAATTAGCACAGGCATTAATAAAACGCAATTTGTCCTGTGCGCTGAAACGGAGGTCTGAATGAAGGAACTCGATTGCAGAAAACAGGCATGCCCGGCACCCGTGCTCATGACCCGGCAGGTCATCGCGGCAGAGGCCCCTGAGACGCTGACCGTGCATGTGGACAACGAGGCGGCCTGCCAGAATGTCAGCCGTTTTTTTGCCTCAAAAGCCTATGAAGCAACCGTGGAAAACACAGAAGACGGTTTCCGGGTGACGGGCACCCGAAGCGGTCAGGACGCTCAGGCGTTTGCCGATGTTGCGGAATTGCCCGGCTCCGCGCAAGAGGCCGGGCAAAAGACTGAAAAAAAGATCATGGTCATGATCACCACAGACCGGATGGGCTACGGCGACGAGGTTTTGGGCAAAAAGCTCATGACCAATTTTGTCAATACATTAAATGAAATGGGCCCGGAGCTGTGGCGCCTGGTGCTGGTCAACAACGGGGTCCGGCTTGCAGTGACCGGCTCCGAGGTGCTTTCCGCCCTGCAGCAGCTGGAAAAAGACGGGCTTGCCGTGCTGGTGTGCGGCACCTGCCTGGACCACTACGGTCTGCTGGAGCACAAGCAGACGGGCCAGACCACCAACATGTTAGACATTGTCACGGCCATGCAGCTGGCCGACCAGGTCATCAACATATAAATCCGACAGATTAAACCCCCATTGATTTGCCGCTGATCGTGATTAAATTTTTTATTTTGGCAGAAACGACCAAGGAAGTTCAAAAAAGTGCTGTTAATGCCCGGTCCCGGGGTTTGGCCAGGGAGAAACACTTCTAAGCAATTTCAAAAAAGTTGCTGAGAGTGACTGGCTCAATAATTTTCGCATGATGTCGGCCCGGTGGCGGTTTGCTCCCTGCTGACCGCTTGCGCGCTCAATGCGACTCGCAAACCGCCCCCGGTCCGACATCATGGCCGACTGTGTGCAAAGTTTCACACCAAGGCGGTCCGGAGCAACGCATCCAAGTCTTGGAAGTAACTTCAGGAAAAGTTACTGCATAGCTTTTTCCCGGGCTGCGGCCAGAGGCAAACGTTATCAAGGAAGTCCAAGGGCGGGGTTTCAGTTTTTGAAGCGACATTGAGCGTTTTACGGAAAAATTCAGCAAATGCCGGAGCGTAAAAATTTCAAACTGTTTGAGGCCGAAAGGCCGAGTTTTTGAAATTTTAGCGAAGGCATTTGATGAATCCGTAAAACGGTCAGGAGCGAAAAAACTGAAACCCCGGCCGCAGGGCTTCCTTCCTGAGAAACAGCAGACGCGGTAAAAATCTTTTTACGCAAATCGGAATTGATGGTGCCGTAAAAAGTCCTAAAACGGATATCACCGTCAACAACTAAAGAGACAAATTATTGACTTTACTTAACACTTAATCACTTAAAACTTAACACTGCCTGTAAAAAAGACTTTTTACAGGCGTATCAAAATTCAGGAAAAGCAGTGCGCTTTTTTCAAAGGAGGCGGTTTATGACAGACAAACTGGTTATTGTGGGCGGTGTTGCAGGCGGGGCCACTGCCGCGGCCCGGGCCCGGCGGTTAAATGAAAACGCCGAGATCATCGTTTTTGAGCGCGGCCCCTACATTTCTTTTGCCAACTGCGGCCTGCCGTATTACATCGGCGAGGTGATCAAAAAGCGTGACGATCTGCTGGTCACAGATGCCGGGTCTTTTTCCGAACGCTATAATGTGGATGTGCGGTCCAACTCCGAGGTTCTCGACATTGACCGGCAAAACCGGCAGGTGGTTGTCTTAAACCGTGAAACCGGCGAGCAGTACCGTGAATCTTACGGCAAGTTGATTCTCTCCCCGGGTGCCGAACCCGTTCGTCCCCCTTTTGAAGGCGCGGACATGGCCAATGTCTTTACCCTCAGAAACATTCCAGACACCGATCGGATCAAGGCATACGTGGATGAAAACAAGCCGGAGCGCGCCGTGGTGGTGGGCGGCGGGTTTATCGGCCTGGAAATGATTGAAAATCTGGCGGCCCGGGGTGTGCAGATCACCATGGTGGAGAAAATGAACCAGGTGATGCCGCCGCTTGACTATGAAATGGCAGCCCTGGTGCAGGCGCACATGATTGAAAAAAAGGTGGACTGCCGGTTTGGCGACGGGGTGGCAGCCCTGAAGCAAAACGGCGCTGCCATCACCGTGCAGACCGAAAGCGGCCATGAAATTGACTGCGGCATGGTCATTTTGTCCATTGGCGTGCGTCCGGAAACCGGCCTGGCCCGCAAGGTCGGCCTGGATATCGGCAACAGCGGCGGCATTTCCGTAGATGACACTTTGCGCACCTCGGATCCCCATATTTACGCTGTTGGCGATGCCGTGGAGATCCCTCACCGGATCACCGGCAAACCCGTGCTCATTGCCCTGGCCGGCCCTGCCAACAAGCAGGGACGCATTGCAGCAGACAATGTCATGGGCAGACGTTCAGTCTTCCGGGGTGCCCTTGGCACCAATGCAGTTCAGGTTTTTGAGCACACGGCCGCGTCAGTCGGCTTAAACGAAAAAACACTGAAAGCGGAAAATATTGCCTATACAGCCGCCTACACCCATTCGGGTTCCCATGCGGGCTATTACCCGGGGGCCGAGACCATGGCGGTGAAACTGCTTTTCAGCCCTGGTACCGGCCGGCTTCTGGGCGCCCAGGCCGTGGGCAAGGTCGGGGTGGACAAGCGCATTGATGTGCTGGCCACAGCCATTTATGCCGGGTTGACGGTCTTTGACCTGGAAGAACTGGATCTGTGCTATGCCCCGCCATACGGTTCGGCCAAGGACCCGGTCAACATGGCCGGATACGTTGCTGCCAACCTGATGAAAAAGGATCTGGAAACAATCAACTGGAATGCGGTGGCCGGCCTTGATCCGGAAAAAACGGTTCTGCTCGATGTGCGCAGCAAAATCGAGGTCCGGACTTCGGGCACCATTGACGGGGCCGTGCACATTCCCGTGGATGAACTGCGCGACCGGATGGGCGAACTGGACAAAAATAAAACCTATGTGGCTTACTGCGCAGTGGGCATGCGCTCCTATCTGGCTTACAAAATTCTGATTCAGCATGGTTTTTCCGCAGCCAACCTGGCCGGCGGATTTCGCACCTACCTGGCAGCCACTGAAAAGATCCTTTTGATGTAGGCTTTTGGATGCATTGGCCGCCTGCCATGCTTATATTGGAAAAAACGATCAGGTGTTTTTTTTTGAAAACAAACTTTGAACCAAATAAGGAGGCGGCCATGGCCAATATCACATTTAAAGGAAACCCGGTTCAGACCAATGGCGAACTGCCCGAGCTCGGGCAGCAGGCACCGGATTTTGTGCTCACCAAAACCGATCTCACGGATTTGTCCCTGGCGGATCTGTCGGGCAAAAAGGTGATTTTAAATATTTTTCCGAGCATTGAGACAATGGTGTGCGCCGAATCCGTGCGCCGGTTCAATGAAGCGGCCCACGGCCTGGACAACACGGTCGTGCTTTGCATCTCCCGGGACCTGCCCTTTGCCCACCAGCGGTTCGTGGACAAAGAGGGGCTGGATGCGGTTATTTCACTGTCCGAGCTTCGCAGTCTGGATTTCGGGGACCGCTACGGGGTGCGCATCAGAGACAGTGCTTTTGCCGGCCTGCTGTCACGGGCAGTGGTGGTCATCGACGAAAACGGACGGGTGCTCTACACCCAGCAGGTGCCGGAAATCGGTCAGGAACCCGATTATGAAACGGTGCTGGACGCTGTGCGCACCATGGATAAGAACACTTCGTTTGAAGATGTCTGCACCAAGATGCCGGTTGGCGAGCATGCCCGGTTTGATGATACAGACGATGCCTGTGACGACGGCCGGGCCGGGAAAGTTTAGGACAAGGACCGGCCGGGTCCGGAGGAGACAATGGGTATAGATGTAACAGTGAAAGTCGGCGGCGAGGCCGGGCAGGGGATCCAGACGGTCGGAGATCTGCTGGCCCGTGTCTGCCACGGGTGCGGACTGTACGTTCTGGCTGTAAATGACTTTGAATCAAGGATTCGGGCCGGTCACAGTTTTCTGCAGCTGCGCATCAGCGACAGGCCCGTGGCCGCCCCGGACCACCGGGTGCATTTGCTTGTGGCCCTGAGTCCCGGGACCCTGGACATGCATTTGTCTGAGCTGGCAGAAGAGGGCCTGGCCATTTTCGACAGCCAGGAGCAGGCTCCCGGCGGCAATGTTGTGTCCATAGCAGTGACCGATATGGCCCGCAAGGCCGGCGGGACCATCATGGCCAATACCGTGGCAGCCGGTGCCTGTCTGTCCCTGCTGGGCGCGCCGGACAGTCTTCTGGAAAATGTTTTGAAAACACAGTTTCAGGCCAAAAAATCCGGGGTTCTGGAAAACAACCTCAAGGCTGCGCAAAGCGGGGTCCAGGCTGTGGGGGGAATTGATTTTGCACCGGCTTTTGTCTGGCCGGAGAAAAAACCGATCGGAAAATTGCTGTCCGGTGCGAAAATTCTTGCCCTGGGGGCCCTGGCTGCGGACTGCCGGTTTGCGGCATTTTATCCCATGTCCCCGGCCACTGATATAATGGCCAGCCTCACCGGTTTTGAAGACCGGGCCCCGCTGGTGGTGGAGCAGGCAGAAGACGAGATCGCCGCAGTCAATATGGTCATTGGCGCCTCGTTTGCCGGGGTGCGGGCCATGACCGCCACTTCAGGCGGCGGATTTGCCCTAATGACAGAAGGCCTTGGCCTTGCCGGCATTACGGAAACCCCGATTGTGATTGTCAATTCCCAGCGCCCCGGGCCGGCCACGGGCCTGCCCACGCGCACGGCCCAGGCGGATCTGCGCTTTGTGCTCCATGCGGCCCAGGACGAGTTTCCCAGGTTTGTTTTTGCCCCGACAAACCTCAATGACGGGTTTGAAACCATGGGCCGGGCCTTTGCCCTGGCTGACAAGTACCAGGTGCCTGCCATTGTTCTGACGGATCAGTATTTCAACGATTCCGTCAACATTGCCCAAAAAAACCTGACCGCGCCTGAATCCGTTGAGCGGCATATTGTCACGGATGCGGACATGGATGACCCCAAAGCATACAGGCGCTATGAAATCACCGATTCCGGGATCTCTCCCCGGGCGCTGCCCTGCGCGGGCCAGGCTCTGGTCATGGTCAGCGGAAACGAGCACCAGCAGGACGGTCATATCAGCGAAACCATCCCGGATCGCATCGGCCAGGTGGACAAGCGCTTCCGAAAACTTGCCGCCATGGAAGGGGAAATTCGCCCGCCGCAAACAGAGCATCCCGACAGCCGGGTGCTTTTGGTGGGCTGGGGATCTGCTGCCGGAGCCATCAACGAAAGTGTTGAAATGCTCAGATCTGAGGGCATGGATGCCGGCGGGGTCTATTTCACTGATATCTGGCCCTTTCCCCAGCAAGCCGCAGAACAAATCCTTGGCCGCTGTGATCGCTTCTACATGGTGGAGCAAAATGTTTCCGCACAGCTCGGCGGACTTATCCGGGAGAAAACCGGGCTGAAATTTTATCAGGCGGTGCTGAAATACGACGGCCGGCCTTTTTTCCCCTTTGAGATCGCCAGGCGGGTGAAGGCTGCCGAGGAGGCCATTGATGGTTGATGTGAGCGATTTTCACTGCGATTATGAAAACAAGTGGTGCCCGGGCTGCGGCAATTTTCCGATTCTGGAAGCTTTAAAGCAGGCGTTGGCCGATCAGGCGCTGGCTCCGGAAGATGTTTTGATGATCTCCGGCATCGGCCAGGCCGGAAAAACCCCGCATTTTTTGCGCTGCAATTTTTTCCACGGCCTCCACGGCCGGGCTCTTCCCCTTGCCACAGGCGTCTCTGTGGCCAATGGCGAACTTCCCATCCTGGTGAGCATGGGAGACGGGGACTGCTACGGCGAAGGGGGCAATCATTTCCTGGCCGCCATCCGGCGAAATCCGGACATGACGCTTTTGATCCATGACAACCGGGTCTACGGCCTGACCAAGGGACAGGCGTCGCCCACTTCCGAGCGGGGCTTTGTCACCAAAATACAGCCAATGGGTGTCAGAAGCGATCCATTGAACCCGGCGGCCCTGGCCCTGTCCCAGGGGGCGGGCTTTGTGGCCCGGGCCTACTGCGGCCACAAGGAGCAGCTTGCCGGGCTTATCAGCCAGGCCATGGACTACAAGGGCGTGAGTGTCATTGATATTATGCAGGTTTGCGTGTCGTTTAACACGGTCAATACCTATGACTGGTATAAAAAGCGCATCTATGATATCAATGCTCAGGGGCATCCGACAGATGATTGGAATGCGGCCATGGAGCTTGCATTCACCGGCGGCGACAAAATTGCCACAGGGCTGTTTTACAAAAAAAACCGCCCCTGTTTTGCCGACCGGGTGCCCGGGCTGGCCGAAAACCCCCTGGCTGCCCGCAGCTATGATCCGGCACGGGTGCAGGCCTTGCTGGACCAGGCGTGAATTGGTGTATGCAGCGGCCGCAACCGCCGGCCTTTGCCTGACCCGGAAACCGTAAAGCTTCAACGTAAACCCCCGCCATAGTTAAGGAGGCCTTGAAATGGCAAAAAACCTACTGATTTCTTTTGATGATTCCGAAAACGCCATGCGTGCTGTGCAGTTTGCCGCAGATCACTTTCTCCGGGATGCGAAAATCACGCTTTTCAGCGTTGTTGAAGACAGCAGCACCCTTTGCGCCATGAACAGCCCGGAGCTGACCCCGTATTTCAAGGCCGAGCAGCAGGCCTTCTGCTCCCTTGAGGACAAAAAGCGCGAACTTGTGGAAACCGCAATCCAGGCAGCACGCAGGTGTCTGATCGAGGCGGGATTTGATCACGAGCAGGTTCATACCAAAATCAACAGGCGCTCCAGCGGAGTGGCCAGAGACATTATTTCCGAGGCCGACTCCGGATACGATGTGGTGATCATCGGCAGAAGAGGGGTTTCGTCCCTGCAGGATTTTCTGTTTGGCAGCGTGGCCCAGAAGGTGCTCCAGGGGGTTAAAAACGCCGCTGTTTTGGCCGTGCCCTGATTTATAGAAGGTTTTACAGGAGGGGGCCATGAATGTTTTGATCACAGGGGCTGCCGGTTTTGTGGCCCGGCACATGATCCGGGACTTTCTCCGGCGGGGCTGGACCATTACGGCCGTGGATCGCAACGCGCCGCCTGAATGGCTCAAAGACGATAAAATCCATTATATCCGGGCCGATACCACAGAACCGGGACCATGGCAGGAGGCGGTAAAAAAAGCCGACGCAGTGGTCAACCTGGCGGGCAAAAACATTTTTTCCAGGTGGACCAAAAAATACAAACAGCTCGTCTATGACAGCCGCATCCAGACCACCAACAATCTTGTGGATGCCATGGCAGAGGGCCGGCCCGGGGTGTTGTGCAGCACCTCTGCGGTGGGATATTACGGAGACAAGGGCGAGCACCCGGTGGATGAGACCGCGCCTGCCGGCGATGATTTCCTGGCCCGTCTCAGCATTGACTGGGAAAATGCCGCCCTGGCCGCAGAGCAAAAAGGCGTTCGCGTGGTTTTGCCCAGATACGCCCTGGTCATGGCAAAAGACGGGGGTGCGCTTGCGGCCATGCTCCCGTCTTTTAAGTTTTTTGCCGGCGGTCCCATGTCAGACGGCACCCATTGGATGCCCTGGATTCACATGGATGATCTGGTTGGCGCCACAGCCTTTGTGATTGAAAATCCGGATATGTCCGGGCCGGTGAACTTTGCCGCCCCCAATCCCGTGCGCAACCGGGAGTTTGCCAAAACCCTGGGGCGGGTTTTGCGCCGGCCGGCCGTGCTGCGGGTGCCCGGATTTGTGCTAAAGACGGCCATGGGCGAGCTCGGAGAATTGATGTTAAACAGCCAGCGAGTGATGCCGGCACGGCTTTTGGATGCCGGGTTTGAATTTCAATACCCGGAGCTGGAAAGGGCGCTGGCAGCCGCGCTTCGCACTTGAACCAGGAGGATGAAATGGAAACCAAAACGCTTCAGATTCCCAATATTTCCTGCAATCATTGTGTGATGACAATCAAAAACGAACTCTCGGAGATCCAGGGGGTGGCATCGGTTAACGGTGATGCAGACCAAAAGCAGATCACGGTGGAGTATGATGCACCGGCCAGCATGGATCAGATTCTGGAAAAATTAAAGGAAATCAATTACCCGGCCCAATAAGGGCTGCCAACAATTCCTCAGGATGGTTTCGTGACACAAACCCCGTCTAATCCGGAGAATCAAGCAGATCAGGCAAAATCCAATACCGACAGCCCGGAAACAACCGGCCGCAGTCAGGGCGCCGTTACCCGGCAGCTGCCGGTCACAGGCATGACCTGTGCCAATTGCGCCGCCAATATCGAGCGCAGCGTAAAAAAGTTATCCGGCATTGAATCCGCAGATGTCAATTTCGGTGCAGAACAGCTCTCTGTCTCATATGATCCCAGGAAACTGGGGGTCGACGACATCGCCGGGCAGGTCAAAAAGGCCGGCTACGGTGTTGCCACAAGCCGGGCCGAACTGCCGGTCACGGGCATGACCTGTACCAATTGCGCGGCCAATATCGAACGGGCGTTAAACAAGAAAACCCAGGGCGTGGTTTCCGCATCCGTGAATTTTGCCGCGGAAACAGCCAGTGTGGAGTATATTCCTTCTGTGGTGGATTTGGAGGGCATTGTGGCGGCAATCCGCAAAGCCGGCTATGACGCGGTCATCCCCGAAGGCGGGGCGGATTCTGCAGAAGATGCCGAATCCGCGGCCAGAAATGCCGAGGTGCGCGATCAGACCATCAAGTTTGCCGTGGGCCTGGCATTTACCCTGCCGCTTTTTGTGATTTCCATGGGCCGGGATTTTGCTCTGTTGGGACCATGGGCCCACAGCCCAGCCGTGAACTGGCTTTTTTTGGTGCTGGCAACACCGGTACAGTTCTACACCGGCTGGGATTATTATACCAGCGGTGTGCGGAGCCTGGCCAACCGCGGGGCCAACATGGACGTGCTGGTGGCCATGGGCTCGTCTGTGGCTTATTTCTACTCCCTGGCCGTGCTGATATTGCCCTTTTTGGGCGATCATCTCTATTTTGAGACAGCCGCGGTGATCATCACCCTGATCAAGTTCGGCAAGCTTTTGGAGACCCGCACCAAGCGGAAAACCGGCGGTGCGGTCAGAAAGCTGCTCAACCTGCGGCCGGATACGGCCGTGGTTGTGGAAAACGGAGAGGAAAAGGAAGTGGCCGCCGGCAGCGTGGAAAAGGGCTGGGTTTTGCGGGTGCGGCCCGGACAGCGCATTGCCGTGGACGGCCAAATCTCAACGGGCCAGTCCTCGGTGGATGAATCCATGCTCACCGGAGAGTCTGTTCCGGTGTCCAAAAAGCCAGGAGATACGGTCACCGGCGGCACCATCAACATTGATGGCACCTTTGATTTTGAGGCCACCCGGGTGGGAAAGGAAACCGCCCTGGCCCAGATTGTGCACATGGTTCAGCAGGCCCAGGGCAGCCGTCCCCCGATCCAGGCCCTGGCAGACCGGGTGGCGGCGGTGTTTGTGCCGGCAGTGATTCTGGCGGCATTTGCCACGTTTGCCATATGGATGGTGGTGACCGCTGATTTTGTTCCGTCCATGATCCGGCTGGTATCCGTGCTGGTGATCGCATGCCCGTGCGCCCTGGGCCTTGCCACACCCACCGCGGTCATGGCCGGCACGGGCAAGGGGGCGGAAACCGGGGTGCTGTTTAAAAGCGGCCAGGCCCTTGAGGCGGCCCAGGAGCTTGATACCATTTTGCTGGATAAAACCGGAACCCTGACCGCCGGCCGGCCCGAGGTGGTTGAGGCCACGGGCGGCACCGGATCAGAGAACGAGCTTCTGGCACTGGCTGCGGCAGTGGAAAAAGGCTCAGAGCATCCCATTGGCCGGGCCATTGTCAGGGCGGCGGAAAATCAAGGTATTTCTTTTGATCCGGCTTCTGAGTTCAAATCCTTTGGCGGCGACGGGGTCAGGGCGCAGGTCAGCGGCCGCACCGTGGAAGTGGGCAAGATTGACTGGTTTGCAGACAATAACGTGGATGTGTCTGAATTTGTCGATACTGCCGAAAAATGGCAGCAGCAGGGCCGTACCGTGGTCATGATGGCAGAAGACGGAAGGGCCACAGGTATTATTGCCGTGGCCGACACCCTCAAACCAGAGGCAAAGGAAGTGGTGGCAGCACTGCATGACTACGGCCTGACAGTGGTGATGCTCACCGGAGACAACACTGCCACGGCCCGGGCCATTGCCCGGGAACTGGGCATTGACCAGGTCCTGGCAGAGGTCCGGCCCGATGAGAAAGCCGACAAGGTCCGGTCGGTGCAGGGTGAAGGTTCGCGCGTGGGCATGGTGGGAGACGGGATCAACGACGCCCCGGCCCTGGCCCAGGCGGACGTGGGTTTTGCCATTGGCGGGGGAACGGATGTGGCCATTGAAACCGGCGATGTGGTGCTTTCCTCGGGCAGCCTTCACGGTGTGATCCGGGCGCTGCACATCAGCCAAAAAACCATGGCCACGGTACGCCAGAATCTGTTCTGGGCGTTTTGTTACAACGTGGTGCTGATTCCTGTGGCTGCAGGGGTGTTAAACCCGTTTGAAGGCCTGCCCATGATGCTGCGCCAGCTCCATCCCATGCTGGCGGCCCTGGCCATGTCCCTTAGCAGCATTTCAGTGGTGACAAACAGTCTGCTGCTCTACCGCGCCAAGATCCGATAGTCATGAATGCCGCTGATCTTGAAGCGTTGTACCAAAAGTACAACCGCCGAAAATACGTGCGTCCGGATCCCCTGGAGTGCGTATATGACTACCCGGAAACAAAAGACCGGGAGATTGCCGCCTTTGCTGCCGCAGCCCTGGCCTACGGACAGGTGGGCCAGATCGTCAAAAGCGTGCGCGCGGTGCTGGGAAAAATGGGCCCTTCGCCACGGGGCTACCTGGAAAATGCCGGCATTGATGATCTGTATGCGGATTTTGACGGGTTTGTGCACCGGTTTGCCACCGGCCGGCACGTGGCGGCCATGCTTGCGGGTTTAAAAGGGGTTGCGGACCGGCACGGAAGTCTTGAGCAAGCCTTTGCCCGGGGTGTTGGCCCGGAAGATGCCACCTATGCGCCCGCCCTGGGTGCGTTTGTGTCTGAAATGGCCCGGCACTGGCCGGAAAACCCGGGTCATCTGGTGGCGGTTCCGGAAAAGGGCAGTGCGTGCAAACGCCTGTTTTTGTTTCTGCGATGGATGGTGCGCTGTGATGCAGTGGATCCCGGGGGCTGGGTGCAGATGAGCCCGGCAAAGCTTGTTATTCCGTTAGATGTTCACATGTACCGGGCATGCTGCCAGCTGGGCCTGACCCACCGAAGGCAGGCCAATCTCAAAACCGCCATAGACATCACTGCCGGCTTTGCGCAAATGGTGCCCCACGACCCGGTGCGCTACGACTTTGTCCTTACCCGGCCCGGCATCCGGGGGCCGTGGTAACGGCATTATTTTTTGTTTGACCTCAGCTAAAGCTTCTGGTAATGATACTTGATTATTAATTTCGTGGGGATGTAGCTCAGCCGGGAGAGCGCGGCGTTCGCAACGCCGAGGTCAGGGGTTCGATCCCCCTCATCTCCACCATATTTTTAAAACCATTTCTGAATGCCCGTCTGCATGAACCCTTTTTTATCTGCAATACATTCTGCCACTTTTCTGTTCCCGGCCCTGCAAACCCGGTGCTGCGGCAGGCAGCCAGTGGTGATACCGGAAAACGGATTGCACAAAGGACAAGCAAATCATGGCCCGAACCGCGGAAGCTGAGCGCAGCACCAAAGAAACCCGGATTTCTGCCAAAATTGACATTGACGGAAGCGGCAAACACGACATTGATACCGGCATTGCTTTTTTTGACCATATGCTGACCCTGTTTGCCGTCCACGGCCTGTTTGATCTCCATGTCCGCGCCAGGGGCGACATTGATGTGGATTTTCATCACACCGTGGAGGATGCCGGCATTGTGCTCGGCGATGTGATTTGCCGGGCCCTTGGGGAGAAAAAGGGCATTGTGCGCTACGGATTTGCCGCAACACCCATGGATGATGCCCTTTGCCAGGCAGTGGTGGATCTCTCGGGCCGGCCCTATCTGGTTTATGACCTGCCCGCAGGTCTTTATCCGGACTCGGATTTCTCTCCCCAGCTGGCAAAGGAATTTTTCCGGGCACTGGTCAATGCCGTGGGCATGAATCTCCATATCCGCGTGCCCTACGGGGAAAACAACCACCATATCACTGAATCGGTTTTCAAATCCGTGGGCCGGGCCATGGATCAGGCCACCGGCTATGATCCGCGAATCGCCGGCGTCCAGTCCACCAAGGGAACGTTATAGTCCCGCTGTTTGGGATTTGAGGAGCTATATAAAATGATTGTTATACCGGCAATTGATATTAAGGGCGGGCGGTGCGTGCGTCTGCTGCAGGGGCGTATGGACCGGGAAACCGTGTTTTCAGACGATCCCCCGGCCATGGCGGTACGCTGGATTGACCAGGGCGCCCGGCTCATTCACGTTGTGGATCTTGACGGGGCCATTGAAAAAAGCCCCAAAAATCTTGCGGCTATCGAGCAGATCGTATCAGCGGCAGGGTCCGTGCCCATCCAGGTGGGCGGCGGCATCCGGGATCTGGAGACCATTGGCATGTATCTGGACCAGGGCGTGGACCGGGTGGTAATCGGCAGTGCGGCCATTTATGACCCGGATCTGGTCAGACAGGCCTGCCGGGATTTCCCGGGCCGGATCGTGGTGGGCATTGATGCCAGAAACGGCAAGGTGGCCATTGAGGGCTGGACACAGACCACCGAGGTTTCAGCCATTGAACTGGGACGGCAGTTTGAGGATTCCGGCGTGGCGGCCATCAATTTTACCGATATTGAACGCGATGGCATGCAGACCGGTCCCAATATTGAGGCGATCCGGGAGTTTGCCAGGGCTGTGGGCATACCCGTGGTGGCTTCGGGCGGGGTTTCCTGCATGGATGACATCCGAAACCTTTCCAAACTGGCAAAGGACGGAGTCTCGGGCATTATCACGGGCCGCGCCTTATATGACGGCCGGCTGGATTTGCACGAGGCTGTGGCGTTTCTCGATGCCCTGTAACAAACATGTCCGGCAGCGCGGGCTTCGCCCGGTGCCCGGGTTGAAAATCAATTTGACAATCCCGTGTCAAATCCTTATTTTCATTAAAATTTGGGCACATGCCCAATCCTGCCCGAATATGTCTTTGGCATACAGCCTGTATCGGAGGTAGCCTCGGTTGGCGTTGTATATATCAGATGAAAAGCTTGCCGAAATCCGCAACGCCGGGGAAATCGTGGATGTGATATCCGCACGGGTGTTTCTGAAAAAGGCCGGAAAGGATTATGCCGGCCTGTGCCCGTTTCACGCGGAAAAGACCCCGTCGTTTACCGTCAGCCCGGAAAAGCAGATTTTTCACTGCTTCGGCTGCGGGGCCGGGGGAGATGTGTTTACTTTTCTGATGAAATACGACGGCATCAGCTTCCCCGAAGCCGTGGAATCCGTGGCCCGTCAATACGGCGTAAGCCTGCCCGCCCCGGACATGTCGGATAAACAGCGGCAGGAGGCATCCCAAAGAGAGCAGCTGCTGGGATTAAACCGCAGGGTCATGGAATTTTACCAGGAGATGCTCCTGAAAAACCCCCGGGGCAGGGATGCCAGAAGCTACCTTGAAAAGCGGGGGATGGATCCGGAGATTCTCAGGCAGTTTGGAATCGGCTTTGCACCCCCGGGCTGGGACAACCTTATCGGTTTTTTGCGCAAAAACCGCTTTTCCCTTTCACTTGCGGAAAAAGCCGGACTGATCGTGCCCAGAAAACAGCAGAACGGGTATTATGACCGGTTCAGAAACCGGGTGATTTTTCCCATTTGGGACGTGACCGGCCAGGTGGTGGCGTTTGGGGGGCGGGTTATGGATGAGGCCCTGCCCAAGTATTTAAACTCCCCGGAAAGCCCGGTATATCATAAGCGCAGCACCCTTTACGGCCTGCACGCGGCCAGGTCCGCCTGCAGAAGCCGGGGCCGGGTTTACATCGTTGAAGGCTATTTTGATCTGCTGGCCATGCATCAGCACGGCCTGACCAATTCCGTTGCCACCCTGGGCACGTCTTTGACCCGGGACCATATTCGCAGGCTCAGCCGGGCTGCCGGGTCCGGGGACAAGAAAGCCTATCTGGTGTTTGATTCGGATGCCGCCGGGGTAAATGCCGCCAAGCGCACCATCGGCGCCTTTCTTGAGGAAGGCATGGAAGCGGCCGTAATTTTGCTGCCTCCGGGTCATGACCCGGATTCCTTTTTGTTTGATCAGGGGGCGGAAGCCTTTGACCGGCTGGCGCAAAACGCTCCGACCCTGTTTGGATTTTTGATCGAAAACGCGGTCTCTGCCCACGGGCTGGATTTAGAGGGAAAGGTGAAAATCATCGCGGCAATTGCCCCGGTGCTTGCCGAAATTCAGGATGCAGTGGCCCGGTCGGTTTATATCCAGCACCTGGCTGAAACCATCGGTGTGGATGAGGCCGCGGTGCTCGAAAAAGTGCGCCAGCAGCAGCCGTCTTTGCGCAATCGCGCCCGAGGCGGTTCAGGGCAACAGTCCGCTCCGGCTTCGAATTCCGGCAGTCCCGCAGACGCGGTAACTGAAGCCCGCAGGCAGCCGACCGACCGTCTGGAAATGAAGGTGGTGGCCATGATGATCCAGCATCCGGAGATGATTGCCGAAGTGGAGCAAAACCGGATTCTGGAGCAGTTTGAGGATTCCCGGATGCAGGAGCTGGGCCGGCAGGTCTGCCGGGTGATGGGCCGGGACGGAAAAGAGGCCTCGGATCTGCTCGGACATCTCGGTGATGAACAACAGCGGCAGATGGTGACTTCCATGATGATGGAAGAGGCCTGCTGGGCGGAGCAGAGCTGCCGGCTGCTTTTGTCCCAGATTACCAATTGCAAGCAGCGGCGGAAAAATGATCTGCTTGACCGCATCCGGGCCGCTGAGCAAAACAATGATCAGCAGCTGCTGCTCAAGCTGTTGAGTGAAAAACAGAAACAGGCCGCCGGCCGGCATTAACCAACGTCTGCCGCAGGGTCTTGTTATAATGATTAAAATACCAGGAGGCTTGGGATTTATGGCAAAACGGTCCGCAAAAAAAGGGGGCGAATCCAAAGAAGTCCAGAAGGAAAAAGTCAATCAGCTGATTTCCAAGGGAAAGGAGCAGGGTTATCTGACCTATGAACAGATCAGCGAGGTGCTTCCCGAGGAAATGATGTCCCCGGAGCAGATCGATGAAACACTGATGTGGTTTGATGACCTGGATATCGAGGTGGTGGAGAAAAAAAAGCAGCGTCTGTCATCGGAGACCAAAAAAGAAGGCGAAGAAACCGTTGCCGACACCGAGGAAGTGGATGAAACAGCCAAATTCCGGTCGGTCAACGATCCGGTGAAGATGTATCTTCGGGAAATGGGCATGGTGACCCTGCTGTCCCGGGAAGGTGAAATCGAAATCGCCAAAAAGATTGAGGCCGGCGAGCAGGAAGTGCTAAAGGCCATGCTCGAAACCACCCTGGGCGTTGACAGCATCATCAACCTCGGCGATCAGATTGCTGCGGGCACGTTGCGGCCCAAGCACGTGCTGCGCGATATCGACGAGGGCGATACCATCGTGGATGAATCGCTTCAGATCGAGAAATTTCTCGAAACCATTGATCAGATCAAAAGCATTGATGCGGAAAATCAGCAGCTGCGGGACCGGATTTTTCATGAATCCATGGATGCCGACGAGCAGCGCCGGGTCATGCGCTCCATCCGCCGCCGAAACCGCAAGATTTTTGATTTGTTTAAGGACTGGCGCCTTGAAAGTGATGTGATCGAGGAAGTCGAGCGCAAGATTTACGAGCAGGTGGAATGGTTTGACACCACTCACAAGGTGTTCTGCGAGTGTGCCGCCGCCTTTGACGCCCCTATTTCCGAGGTGCGTCAGCGCCTGGAAAAGGAAAAGGGGTTTGTCAAGTGGGGGTGCACCTGCTCGGTCTATGCCAGCGGGGAAGTGGCCCAGCTGTTTGAGGACTTGAAAAAGCTTCACACCCAGACCGAAATGCGCGAACGCGAGATCAAGGCCTCGGCCCGGAGCCTGAAACGGATCATGGCCCGGATCGAAGATGGCCACCAGCGGGCAAAGGACGCCAAAGGCGAGCTGGTCCAGGCCAATCTGCGGTTGGTGGTCAGCATTGCCAAAAAATACACCAACCGCGGTCTGCAGTTTCTGGACCTGATCCAGGAGGGCAACATCGGGCTGATGAAGGCGGTGGACAAGTTTGAATACCGGCGGGGCTACAAGTTTTCCACCTATGCCACATGGTGGATCCGCCAGGCCATTACCCGGGCCATTGCCGACCAGGCCCGCACCATCCGGATTCCGGTGCACATGATCGAGACCATCAACAAGCTGATTCGCACTTCCCGATACCTGGTCCAGGAAATGGGCCGGGAGCCCTCGCCCGAGGAAATCGCCGAGAAAATGGAAGTGCCCATTGACAAGGTGCGCAAGGTGCTGCGCATCGCAAGGGAGCCCATTTCCCTGGAAACGCCCATTGGCGAGGAAGACGACAGTCATCTGGGTGATTTTATCGAGGACAAGACCTTCATGTCGCCTTCAGAGGCGGCCATTAACCTCAATTTGTCCGAGCAGACCCGAAAGGTGCTGGCCACCCTGACCCCGCGGGAGGAAAAGGTTCTGCGCATGCGGTTTGGCATTGGTGAAAAATCAGACCATACCCTGGAAGAGGTGGGCAACGACTTTGACGTGACCCGGGAGCGCATCCGGCAGATCGAGGCCAAAGCCCTGCGCAAACTGCGGCATCCCACCCGGAGCCGCAAGCTCAAGTATTTTATCGAGTCCTAGGGCAAAACCGCCGGTGCTCAATAAGGCCTTGACAAAAAACAGGTGAGCCGGTAGGTAAACAAAGCTTTTTTGGGAGCAAATAAAGAAAAACGGGCCCATAGCTCAGCTGGAAGAGCCACCGGCTCATAACCGGTCGGTCCCAGGTTCGAATCCTGGTGGGCCCACCAAACAACATTCCAAAGAAATTTTTTACAATACGAAAAGCCCTGGAAACAAAGATGTTTCCGGGGCTTTTTTGTGTCTTGTCGTCCAGCAAAATCCATTGAGCGCTGAGGGTATTTTTGAGGGCATAATGGAAATTGATCCTTTGATCCGCTTTGGGACAGGGGAAATTCATTTTTGAGTTTTGTCAGAATGTCAGGTAAGATAGGGATGTAGGCTTTTTTTTGTTTTATGGGTTTTTGGGGTTGAGAAAATCACACCACAAGGGGCATTCTCAATCATAACAAACTGTATTTACAGGATTTGTCAGATCCGATCGCTGGTGTGGCGCTCTTAATAAACGGGAAACTCTAGAAACAAGCCAAAAGGAGGTATAAATGAACATTAACGATGTAAAAAAAATGAGCAGGGCCGAGCGCCTCCAGGCCATGGAAGCGCTCTGGGATTCACTGCTGTATGAAAATCAGGAAATCGGGACGCCCAAATGGCATGAAGAAGTGCTCGAAGAAAGAAAAAAGACCATTGCAGACGGCAGCGCCAGGTTTGTTTCTCTTTCCGAGCTCAAGGCAAGCCGCAGGCGATGAAAGTAAAAGATGTCTATATACTGAAGGAAGCGGTTGCGGATCTGGAAGAAGGCTGGGCTTTTTATGACCGTCAGGAATCAGGCGTTGGCAACTATTTCTGGGATTGCCTGATCGCGGATATAGAATCACTTATAATATATGCCGGGATCCATCGCAAGAAGCACGGGCTGTATCAAATGTTTGCCAAGCGTTTCCCTTATGCCATTTACTATGACATCGTCGGGGATATCGCCTACGTTGCCGCTGTTTTGCCCATGCGAAGAGATCCCGCATGGATTTCAAGGCGCTTAAAAAAAAGACGATAGAATACGGGCACCCCCGATCATGGATGGAAGCCGGAAGAGAACTACTCCTGTGCCGGAAAAACAGCCGAAAAATAGGCCACAACGACCCAGTCGATGATCCAGTCAAACGACCCAGTTGTCCGGCTGGAAAATGGATAAAAAAGAGACAACAGAATTTTCTCCAGGGCATATCTGACAAGGAAAAATACCGGATCGTGTTCTGGTATGACAACCAGGAAAATCCCGGCCTGGCAGATCTGAGAAAAATTATTCACTGACCGGCAAAAAGGGGTGTGGAAAGTATGTTTAAAGCCAAAGCGGAACCATTTGGGTGTGGCCGGGCATTGGGGAAATCACGCCCTTAAATTTCTTTGAAGGGTTTGTTGGCCGGGCTTTGCCGGATGGCCGTACGGAATTGCTCCAGGGCTTCGGACAGGACGGTCAATGAATCTGTTTTTCCCTCCGGGATCCGCTGCGTTCCCTTGTGCTTCTCAGTTGTCAGCCAATCCGTCTGTTTAAATATGGGCTTTCACCTTATTTTTCGGGCCTATCCATTTCCCAGGTCGAATCAAATTCACTTACCCTATGTGCCACTCACATCCTATTCCTTTATTCAGACATTTCGGTTACCAAAAACGCTTTTGTGATTCGGATTTCACCCCAAGTGGGCGATTCAGTTCTATTTCAAGCTGGACGAATTACCATACTTACACAAAATCAAAGAATTTTTGCGACTGAGAGTTTACTTTACCACGACTATCCTTGTGCCTATAAGGCATCGTTTTTGTGAATACCGGGGGATGTCAGAACCAGGTTACATATTTAATAGGCGTCCCACTAATGAATGAAGTGGTTTCATTGTCGATTATGTTGCGTTGCTTTGGAAAAACAAATCCTCGTGCCGTCAATAAAAGATAGAGGCGGGCTAAAATGACGCAAAGCGCTTGTTCGCTCCAAAACAGGGAAAAGGAGTAAGCCATGAAACCGGAAAACACCGCGAAAATCATCGAAACAGGTGAGCAGCACGCCAACAAAAAGGGGTTGTTTGAAGACGAGTTTCTCAAAAGCGAAGATCTCGTCACCGTAAACCGCGATGTGGCAGCCAAGCGTGTCCGGCGGGTATTGGCGGATATCGAGGAACTGATCCGGGAAAACCGCTGGCCGGACGCTGTGTCCCTGTACTACCCGGTGGATGAAAAGCTGCCCGAGCTGGCCGGCTATGGCCTGGACAGGGAAGTACGGGAAAAAATGGCCTTTGTGCTGGGACGTCTCAAGCGCTACGATGATGCCATCCGGGAGTTGGAAATCTGCATAAAGGCCGATCCGGAGCGGTTTCTGACACGAAGCGCCCTTGCATACAGCGCTTATGAGTCTTTGTATGCCCTGAAAAACCGGGAGATTGTCATGAGCCCGGAACAAAAGGCGGCCCGGATTGATCTGGCGCACGAAAATTTTCAAAAGGCCCAGGCGCTCCGGCCGGACGGCGTGACGAACTATTACCGGCAGGGCATGCTCTTTCGGCAGATTCAAGGAAAAACCGATCCGGCGGCCCCCCTGTTTCAAAAGGCCGTGGAAAACTGGCATGCCCTTTCCAACGAGGAGCGGGAAACCAGGCATCAGGAACGCAAAAATTACATCAAGGCCCTCTATCAGCTGGCTGGCTGTCGCATGGAGGCTGATGATCCGGGTGGTGCCCTGGAAGCTATCCGCGAGTGCCTTGCTGCCGATGAAACCAGCAACCACGTTTCCCTGGTCCATAAATATTTTGCCCTGGGAAAAATCCAGTTCTCCGGCGGCAACTTCTCCCAGGCCCGTGATGCGCTAATGTTTGCCGCACAAAGCGGACGTTCCGGCAAGCAGGGCATCGATTATGTTTATGAGCTGCTGGCCCGGACATATCTGGGCATGGGTTCTCCCCGGCGGGCCATGGATGCCGTGAACCAGGAACCGGAACGCCGTCGTCGGCCGTATTACCGGTGGACCGAGGCGGACGTGCACGCTGCTCTTGGTAATTTGGACAAAGCCTGTGAGGTGCTTGTCAAAAGCCAGGAGCGGGACAATCGTTCAAAACATAAAGCCCTGGTAAAACTCGCCCGGATAGAATATCTCCGGAGCAATTTTGAAGCAGCCCTGGGCCACTGTGATGCAGCGGACCGTTTTTTCCGTGAAAAATGGAAAAATCCATGTCTGGAGGCACTTTTCTGGGGGGCATTGTCTGCTCGCCGGGCCGGCCGCCAGGCCCGGGCCGGGGAACTTTTAAAAACCCTTGAGGCCCATGCGCCATACTACCCGAAGCTTTCACAGCTTGGCAAAACGATCCGTGGGGACAATTCATAATCCAATGGTGGAAAAAATGGTTTTAACGGAAAATCCGCGCAAAATGCCGGCAGACCCCCCATCGGCTCCATCCCCCGGATCCCCTGCAGGCTGTCAGGCCCGGGCGGACTGTTCCCTGGTACTCGACCGCCTTGAGAAGGCCCTAATCGAAGGCCGGGATGAAAAAGCCTGCAGCCGGAAACTGCAGGACCAAAGTCTTTGGCGGCACATGAACCGGGAGCAGATGATCCGATGGGCTGAGCTGGCCCAAATGGCGGGCCTTTTCGATGTTACGATCCGGGTCTTTGAGCAACTGCACGCAGCAAACCCGAACGATGCGGAGGCCTGGGAACTGCACCTGGAACTTCTATTTATCCTCAATCGCACCGAGGATTCCGCCCGCGTGTTGGCCAGAGCCAGACAGCACCTGCCGTCATCGCGATATGAATACTGGCGAAATGTGACCCCGGAAGAGCCCGGCCGGACCGGTGATGCAAAGGAATCGGACATTGAAAGCGCGGCTGCCGGGCCATTTGTCCAAATGCGCCAGCGCCAGGAAGGAATTGAGCGCTTTATGATGCTGTTTTCCGGCCGGGAGGATGCCTTTGCCCGGCAGTGGGCGGACAGGAGCAATGACCGGCAGGGCTATGTTCCGGTCCGGCGCCCCATGGAACCGGCAGACGTTGCCGATCACCTCGAAGGCAGGCGCACATACGGCATATACCTGCTGGATTCCGGCGGACGTGCCTCTTTGGCCGTGATCGACGCAGATTTGAAAACCGGGTTTCGGAAAGGCGGCCTGTCCAGGGACCAGGCGCGCCAGGTGAAACAGGAGCGTGCCTACCTTTTCCGCCGCATTGCGGATGCATCCCGGGAAAAAGCGGCAACTGAACCCCTGGTCGAGTTTTCCGGCGCAAAGGGCTTTCATTTCTGGATTTTCTTTGAAACGCCCATTCCTGCGGCTCAGGCCCGGCAATTGGCCGGCTCGGTTATCGGAGATATCGGTCAGGACCTGAGTTTTTTTTCCCTGGAGGCGTTTCCAAAGCAGGATCGGCTTACGGGCAAGGGGTTTGGCAACCTGGTCAAGCTTCCCCTGGGGGTTCACCGGTCAACCGGAAAGCGTTCCTTTTTTCCGGCCTGCACGGACAGGAGCGTGGAGGCCCAGCTCCTGTATCTCAAAAAGGTTAAACAGGCCGGGATTGTTGACCTGGACCGTGCCCGGGAAAAATCCGAGGCCGAAAAGGTGCGGGTGCATCCGGGTTACCGGAAGTGGGCGGAGCAATACCCGGAGCTTCATCAGCTTGAAACCCGCTGCCCGCCAATGGGGCGAATCGTCGCAGCGTGCCGGGACCGGCAGAGTCTCACGGCGCGGGAAGAAAAAATCGTCTACCAGACCATCGGTTTTTTGAACCGTCACAAGACGCTGCTGCACTATCTGCTCGGCTTTGACCCGGACTACAATCCGCACCAGGTCGACTACCAGATAAGCAGGCTGCGCGGCACCCCCCTTGGGTGCAAACGAATCCATTCCCTGCTGGATTACACAGGAGATTACTGCCGCTTTGACAAGACCGACGGCTATGCGCACCCGCTGCTGCATGTGGATTCCTACGATCATAATCAACGGCCCAAACCGGGGGAAAAAATCCGGAGCCTTTCTGATGCGCTGGACAATATGCGTGCGGCCATGGATCAGGTGGAGCGGTTTTTAAACCAGCAAACGGACTAATTGCCATGGAAACTTTGTATGCCCTGCACCCCGGAAGCTACATCAGAAAAGATGGCAATGCCCTGCAGATCATGCGCAAGGGTGATGTCATCGATCGGATTCCCGCAGGCAATTTGAAAAAACTGATTCTTGCGGGTTATGTATCGCTTTCCGGTTCAGTGCTCGATTACCTGATCAAAAATCGGGTGGAAACGGTTTTTATCACACCCACAGGCCGGTTCCGGGCGCGGCTGATGATCGATGAGCACAAGCACGTGGCAATGCGGCGCGACCAGTACCTGCGCCTTTCCGACCCGGTGTTTTCCAATGAGGTCAGCAAGCGTATCGTCTTTGGCAAAATATCGGAGATGATCGACATGTTAAAAAAGCGGGGAAAAGATCACAACAGTGACCGGATTTTGTCGGCTGCCGCGGGCATGAGCGTGTTTCTGCGGAAACTCGAAAGCCGAAAACCGGCGGAGTTTTCAGCCGATGAACTCCGGGGCATCGAGGGGGCGGCTACGCGCGCTTACTACCATGTTTTTGGCGACATGATCCGCAACAAAGCGTTTTCCTTCAACGGCAGAAACCGCAGGCCACCCCGGGACCCGGTCAATGCCCTGCTGTCGTTTGTCTATACCATGCTGACCAACGAAGTGCTTTCCGCCATAAAAGTCTGCGGCCTGGACCCTTACATGGGAAGTCTTCATGAAATTGCCTATGGCCGTCCATCACTTGCCTGTGACCTGGTGGAGGAGCACCGGTGCCGCCTGGGGGATCGGTTTGTATTAGGCCTTATCAACCGGAAGATGGTCAGGGCTGATGATTTCGTGGTCCGGCAGGTCAGGGCCAATCCGGAAAACGCCGTGGATGAAGAAGAACTCCGGCAGAACCGGCCAGTGGAAATGAAGCCGGGAATGTCCCGTACGTTCATTGCCGCTTATGAGAACATGATGGCCCGGCAGGTGACTTATGACCCCCTGGGCCAAAAGACCTCCAACAGGCGGGTGATTTATTACCAGGTGCGCCGGTTTGCCGAGTTTCTTTCCAATCCGGAAAGCGGCTACACACACTTTTGCCCGGAGAAATAGCGTCTCATGTTTTACCTGGTTTGTTTTGACATCGTGGATGACCGGAAGCGTTACAGGGTTGTCAAGGCGCTTAAGGGCTTTGGCGTACGGGTGCAGAAATCCGTGTTTGAATGCCCGAGCCTGACCGATGAGAAACTGGTCAAACTCCGGCACCGCATCGATGACATCATTGACCATTCAGAGGACTCGGTCCGGTTTTATCCCGCATGCCGGAAATGTATCGCCGGGATGGAATACTCGGGTATCGGGGATCCGCCGGTAAAACAGAATTTTTCCGTTGTGATTTGAACGATCTCCTTGAAATGATGCCGAAATTGTGGAAAATTAAAAGAATCATGATATTTTTCATTCACACAGTCGGGTCAAAGGACATTAGCGGGGGATTTTGTAAAACAATTTGTTTAGTATTATTAATGTGTTATTCAAAAAGAAGGTCTCTGCTGCAGTGCCTGAAAAATTCCCAAACGCAAAAAAAGGGCAGGTCAGCCGGAAATGGCTTGCAAACGTCTGTATTTTTAATATATTTTTTACCCAGAGTCAGAAGAACGGCCCCGATTAGAGGGGATTGAGACTTTCTTTTCTTGGTATGATTCTGGCGCTGGCTCTGTCAGAAGAACGGCCCCGATTAGAGGGGATTGAGACTTGGCGAGGATTACTCGATATTCTGATAAGTGATCTGTCAGAAGAACGGCCCCGATTAGAGGGGATTGAGACGTTCATATTAATCAAGTATGGGTCCACAATCAACAGTCAGAAGAACGGCCCCGATTAGAGGGGATTGAGACTCCTCTACGAGAAGCGGGCTCTCATCTATGGTGTCTGTCAGAAGAACGGCCCCGATTAGAGGGGATTGAGACAGCAGCACGTTTCTCGTCGCCGCTCACAACACGAAGTCAGAAGAACGGCCCCGATTAGAGGGGATTGAGACAGATCTGGCCCCAGTCCTGGATGCGAAGCGGCGCCTGTCAGAAGAACGGCCCCGATTAGAGGGGATTGAGACCTGCGATTCAAACCCGGCCCTTTTCGTTTTTCCTGTGTCAGAAGAACGGCCCCGATTAGAGGGGATTGAGACTTAACCTCAACACCGTATTCGGTCAACCACGCCTCAGTCAGAAGAACGGCCCCGATTAGAGGGGATTGAGACTAATCTCCCATGCCCTTTGAATTAGATTTTGCGCAGGTCAGAAGAACGGCCCCGATTAGAGGGGATTGAGACTGATCAATAAAACCGCGGGCCAGGATTCTTTCTTCTGTCAGAAGAACGGCCCCGATTAGAGGGGATTGAGACCTGCCCTTGAGCTTTAATTGCGTTTACTCTTACTTCGTCAGAAGAACGGCCCCGATTAGAGGGGATTGAGACATTGTGGTAGCTTTAGGAGCCATTCCTTCAGAGTGAGTCAGAAGAACGGCCCCGATTAGAGGGGATTGAGACTCTGTCAATCTCTGCCATCAAATCCTGGGGCCGGGTCAGAAGAACGGCCCCGATTAGAGGGGATTGAGACTTTTCCGGGGTTTCCGGCTTTTTAATTTGTTTTTGTGTCAGAAGAACGGCCCCGATTAGAGGGGATTGAGACAAGGTGTCCACTTCGACAGGTTCCGGCTCTTCGTCGTCAGAAGAAAGGCCCCGATTAGAGGGGATTGAGACTTATTCGCAAACTCTATTTCTAATTCGTCCATTTCTGTCAGAAGAAAGGCCCCGATTAGAGGGGATTGAGACACACTCCCCGCAATAGCTCGTGCCTTCGTCGCTTGAGTCAGAAGAAAGGCCCCGATTAGAGGGGATTGAGACGGAGAATAGCAAACGAATCCTTCTTCTTCGAGATAGGTCAAATGGAAGGCCCCGATAAAATTGACTTAGGCCTGCTTTTCTATAAACTCACAACTATCCCTTCTGTTTTCCGACTTTTTTAGGCTGGATTTGAAATTTTTTCTCCTGCCGCCGTTTATCATTACTAAATATGCGGTGCATAATAACAGCAGGAGGGAAATGATATGACCAGCTACTATTTTCTGCCGGAAGATTTTGCAGCCCTTCAGAAGCAGATTAAGCAAATCCGCGGCCGGATAAGGGCCATAGGAAAAGAAATGGGAGAAAGCTGTAATGAAGGGGCTGAAACTTTTCACGACAATTTTGCCTATGAGGACGGCGAGCGCCAGCAGTTTATGTGGAGCAAGAGGTTAAACGAGCTTCTGCAGATCCGGCAGCAGGCACGCCTTTTTGAGCCTGATGAAAACCCGCTCCGGGTCCGGCTCGGCTGCAGAGTGACTTATTCCGATGATCAGACCGACATGGAAACTACCATTAAGATCGGCAGTTATCTTAACTTTTCCGATGCCTCTTCTGTTTCATATGACGCTCCGATTGCCAGGGCATTGATAGGCAAAAAAGAAGGGGATTTTTGCGACGCAGAGATTTGCGGTGCAAAAAGGAGGTTCCAAATTCTTGAAATTTGCTAGCAAACGTGGCATTTAAATAATTTTTCATATTTCTTTAACCTATGGATATAAGTCATGTCTTCTGCTCTTGCGATAAATGGGGGCAAACCAGTTATCAAAGCCCCCGAACCACATTTTGCATGGCCTCCCTATGTCCCGGGACTGTCAAAGGCTGTTTCTGATTACATTGAAAGTGATTCTCCTTTATCCATTGCCGGCCGGTCAGGAATTTATACAGAGGTTGAGAATCTTTTCACCAGTCTTTTAGGTCCCAGATATGCCATTGTCATGAGCTCGGGCACCATGGCCCTTTACTCGGCCTTTTTTGCCCTGGATTTAGGGCCGGGCGACGAGGTCGTATCAACTGTTTACTCCTTTCATGCCACTGCCTCCCCGTTGCTGCACCTGGGAGTTAAGGTGATTTTCTGCGACGTGGAGAAAGACACCGGAAATATCGATACCCAGGCTCTTGCCGGGCTGGTTTCTGAAAAAACCCGGGCCGTGGTGACCAATCACATGTGGGGCCATCCTGTGGATGTGGACGCGGTTAAAGCAATTTGTTCCCGCTGCGGGGCTGCCTGGGTGGAAGACTGCTCTCACGCCCATTTTTCTTCATATAAAGGACGCTACGTTGGAACGGAATCGGCAGTTTCTGTATTCAGCCTCCAGGGCAACAAGCTCATAAGCGGGGGAGAAGGAGGTGTCCTCCTGACCGATTCGCAGGATATCTATGAAAAAGCCACGCTTCTTGGCCATTCACTGAAGCGCTCATTCCAGTGTGTCAAAACCGCCGGCTGGCAGGATTTGCTTCGCACTGGTTTTGGCTTAAAATTTCGTATGCATCCTTTGGCTGCTGTCATGGTTGGCCATGTGCTTAGAAATTACTGTTTTGACTGGATCGCCTCCCGGCGCGAAACGCTTGGGCGTTTTTCAAAAGGTCTTGCAGCATGCGGTTGCGGGGAGGTGATGCCCATGGAAGTAAAAAAATATGTAACTTCCATGGGAGCCCATTACGGATTTAAGCCCCGGGTCAATTTCAGTGAGATGGGAATTTCCCGCAGACTTTTCGTGGACGCCCTTAGGGCCGAAGGTGCAGATGTGTCAGTGCCCGGATCCATGCCCTTTCATCATCTGGCGCTGTTTGACCACGGCCGCTTTCCCATTGGCCGGTTTGAGAAAACAGATAATTCAAAACAGATATTTCCGGGCGCTGAAGCATATACCGGCAGCATTTTGTCAGTGCCGACATTTACGTTTAAGGAACAATGGCCTCTTGTGGATCAGTATATTGAGGCTTTTGACAAGGTGTTGAGAAGTCTGGAGGAGTTGCGTTGAGCTGGCAGCTATTTAAAGTGGAAAATCCCGAACTTCTTCTGCCTCTTTATCAAAAAGTTTTTGATGATGACCTGTCTGCTGCAGACCTTGAGCAAAGAACCCGGGGCTGGCGGACCCATGCCTACCTGATAAAAAAGTCGGGCCAGGACCCGGCAGGATTTGCCTTGTTTCGGGGAAAAGGCAGTGATGCGGAGTTGTGGCAGGCCGGGGTAATACCGGAAAAGCGGCTGCAGGGCGCTGGGTCCTTTCTGCTTGATGAGGGTGAAAAGGAAATGGCCGGTATGGGGTATCATAAAATATCGGTGAGCACATACAATCGCTGGAATATCATGCTCAGCATGCTTTTCAAAAGAGGCTACCGCCTTGTATCCAGCAGTTACAGCGAACGGAGGCAGGATCTTAAAATAATCCTTTGTCGGGAGTTAAAGCAGCGGCGTGAACTGCGCTATGCCCTGACTGAAAAGTGTAATTTCAATTGCCTGTTTTGCCATAATGAAGGGCTCGGAAGGGAGCGCCGCAAACGAGTACCTGATGAACATGTGCTTAAAGTGCTAAAGGAGGCAATATCCCTGGGCTACACCGATCTTACCCTTACCGGGGGCGAGCCCATGCTGGAAAAAGATCGGTTGCATTTTCTCATCAGGCAGCTGGCAAAACTTCCATCTCCGCCGGCGCTCACCCTGGTTACCAACGGCTCTCTTCTGGGCCGGCAGACAATTGATCTGCTGGCGGCATATCCCGGAAGAAAAAAAATACACCTTTCACTTCACGCGCCAAATCAAGAGGCCTTCAAAAGGGTAACACGCACTGCCGGGGGCGGAATTTTTGAAAAAGTTCGTGAAAACATTTCAGCATGCTCGGCATCCGGTCTTATTGTAAAAGTCAATTACGTGGTTCTGCAGGGTCTAAACCATCAGAGCGTTTGCCAGGCGGTTGAAATGGCACGGGATATGGGGGCTTCAACCATCAAATTTATCGAGTTGCTAGTGCTGCCGGAAAACGCCCGGGATTACGAGATGTACTACGATGCAGACGGGATCTGTGAGCTGTTGGCTCCCATTGCGCATGGCCCTTTGCAGACCAGCCTCAGGAAAAGGCAGTACCAGCTGAAGGAAGATTCGCGCTTTGCAATCGAAGTTCAGAAGCTCACATGCGCCCTTGGATGCGCACACTGTCGAGAAGTTAGGGACAGAACTTTCAGTAGTGATCTGCGATATCATCCTTGCTTTGTGCGGAGCAAATCCAGTTTCAAAGTTCATGATCCGGAAAATCTGGACCGGATACTGAAAGACGGAGACCGCATCATCAACGGATACGCTTCCCGCTATATGGATTCCAGTCCGACCCTGATTCAAAAAGAGATCTACGTGGCCGCAAGGCAGGAAATGTTTTATGCCGTGGATGATCCTGATGAGTTTACAAAATTCCTTCAGCAGCAAAAGTTTTCCCAGGTGGGTGCTTCCCGATTCCACGAAGAGTATTACTGGCCTCAAAAAAGGTCATCTTGCTGGGAGCGCTTTGAGCGGGTGCTGAAAATCGGCTGGGATTATCATCATGAAACCAGGGTGGAACTGATCTTTACGGATCATGAGTATGTCCCCGGCCCTGAAGGGTTGATCACCAGAACCCGGTTTCTTGACAGTACCGGGCCGATTCGTCAGAAGTCAGCAGACTTTGCAAGACATTTTCTTGATCGCCTCGGATTTGAACCTTTTATGTTCCTTGAGTGGGAGATACAGGTATGGCAGAAGGAAAAGCTTGCCGTGAATATAGGCTTAATGAAACATTTATCCACGGTGAAAGTGGAAGGCAGATTCAGCCGGGCAGCTCAATTTGCTGAAGTCCTCAGGTCTTACCCCGGCCGAATCGAGCCGCTGATGGTCCCCCTGCCCCGTTTCATTCTTGACAACGATGCATGAAAAAACTGATGATCCGGCTTTTTGCGGTCTATTCTATAATTTTTAGTATTCGGAAATTTCTGCCAACAGGCTGAACCATTATACTTGCGATGACCGGCTTTTTTCTCTTTTTTGCTGCGGTTAATTTTTTGAAAAGATCCTCTGGGATGATGTTTTTTTCTTTGCTGAATGCCGTTGCGTTGCCCTGTGAAGCTTTCAGTTCACTCTTTCCTTTGTCATATGACAATACCGCGTTTTCCCAGATTAAGGGTTCGGGTTCTTCTTTTTTCTTTTGTTTATCCGGTTCAGTGGCTTTAGATTCCGCAGCTTTCGATGAGATGGTGAACCGGCCATAGCCTGTCGCTGTTTTTGCCCCGAGCCCAAGTTCACAAAACGCTGTCTCAATGGCTGCCATCAGTTCGCTGTAATACGCCCTGGCCCGAGTTTCCGGAAAAAAACCACGGAGTATAAATTTTTGATTCTTTTCCACAGTCAGAAATTTTATTGGAAGAGGTTCTTCGATTTCCTCTGGAGGAGCTTCGTTCCGGTAATATTTTCCGAAATGCGGGTTCATGATATCAATGGCAAGGTCCGGCACTTGCTCCGGATAAATATCCATAAAAGCAAACCCGCCCTGACAGGCGCTTTTGGGGTCAAGTGAGCCGAAAATTTCAACAAGGCCGGGAATCTTATTTTCCTCAATCTCTTCATTATCTATCTCGCCTGAATAATTTTGCACAAAATTAAAGCAATAGGCCCGGCGCACCACGCCCTTGAAAGAAGAAGCGGGAATAAACGGAAGTCCGGTGTTACGGTCAAACACCATGCCCACCTCTGTCGGGGAGGGTTCCCCGATTCCCGCCAGAACTCGCGAAATGCTAACGGCTTGCAGTTCGATCACTTCAGCGCCGATGCTTTTGTATGAAGACAGAATTCCATTCTGAAACAGATGTCTGGCGGCCAATGCACCAGATGCAGTTTTCCGGATGCTATTGTAATGAGCAATTTGATCATCATTTTTTCTTTCTTTTCCCTTTTTGCGATTATCCCAGGAGTGCTGGGTCTTTATCTCTGATCCGGAAGATAACTGATATTTTGCAAATTTCTGGTAAAACATCCCGAAATTAACAATTTTATCCCGCTGGTTTTCCAGATAGGCGGGCAGGGGCGAAAATTTATTTTCAGGATCACGCATGGTTTTACTCTGCTGACTCATTGTCTGTCACCTCCTGAAAGGCCCTGGCATAACGTTTCAGCCATTGCAGCATCTTTAATGCCTCTTCCTGAAGCATCAGGTATTCGTTTTGCGGCAGTTCGGAAATACCGGAAAAAAAATTGTGTGGCTCATCGGATATTTTTTCGTTTTGCCTTTTGCACCATTTGGCAATGGCCTGGTATGTAAAATAATGTTTGTCTGTGAATTCTTTAGCGCCCTTGCACTTTGACAAAAGAAACGCCATGGTCTGGCCGAGTCCGTTTTGCAGAATCATCGTAGGTGTCCCTACGATAAAATTTGCAAAATCTTCTGAAACTTTACCGGTTTTTTTTGTGAGGTTTTCAATGCTGTCGAGCGCAAATTTGGATCTTGATTGCTCTTTACTGTTCATTTTGTCCTCCTTTGAGCCACTCCACCTGAAAAAGTCCGCATCCCAGTGTTTCATTGCCGCCGATCTGAAGACAGCCGGCAATGACTTCTTCTTTCATATAGGAAACAAGCGTTTCAGCCTGGATGGAGTTTCCGACATCTTTGCTTGGCCCGTAAAACATAATAACATACATCAGTACATCTGCAGGAAGCAGTTCTTCATAGCGCAGAGACCCGTTGACCGTTGTGCCGGTTTTTTCATCGATTTTAATCTGGGCGCGGATTTCAGTGCAGTGTGAAACTCCGTAGTGAAATGTCAAATCATTTACAAGAATCAGCCTTTCGGCTTTGTTAAACAGTCTGGCTGCAGTGCCCGACAATCTGCCTATTGCCCCTTCTGTGATTTTTACTTCGTAATCTTCCAGCAGAACCAATTCACCGGGCTTCATATCACCGTGAATTACGAGCCCTTCTCCATCACCAACATGCGGGATATCAAGACTGACAGATGAACCCGTCATGTTCAGATCCTTTTCAAGGCGATTTAAGACGGCCGGGCAGGTGATCCACACAAACGGGGCCTTGGAAGATCGCATTGGAAAAGCCAGCAGTTTGGCATCAGATACAGAGATTGCCCCGGGAAGGGACCCTTCATTGTAGTCTTCAGTCCCGAAGATTTTTTCAGTTATTTGCTCTGTGGCTTCTTTTGCATTGGGTCCTGAAAGGATAGATTTGAATTTTTCAAAATGATGCCGCATGGCACCTTTTACACCGCTGGCCTGTATATGCGGCCAGTTGGTATGACGTTCCCGCTGAATCGGAAGGTCTACCACCCCCATTGATGTTCCCGAGCCCGCGTGAACGGGTGAAACCGCATACAATGCCATGATTTCCGAGTTTTCCTGCTTATACATGTCGTTTTTCCTTTCTTTTAAAATGCCACGCAACAATGATTGATATTCTTATTGAAAACCGATCCTGCCGGATAATACCCGACCATATCCTTATGACATTGCTTTGCCATGTCCCAGCCGCCGCGGTAGATGATTTCCCCGGATCCGATCAGTGCCTCACTGCTTGCATCGTTTACAGGAATTGGGGATAGGCAAAGGAACTGTTCTCCGCCTTCCGGAAAGTCCGGCGGCTTGTCCAGTTCATGGTATGCGCCGAATCGCTGCTCGCCGCCCAGTGATAAAACGCCTTGCTTGTTAAGCCCGCAGTCCTGATCTATCCCCCAGATCATGGAAACCTGCCGGTTGAGCCGGATGTGCCGGGAGGTGTATAACTGGCTTTCAATCACGGTTCTGTTTGAATGCATTGCAATACCGGTCCTTGGTTCTACTGAATAGAGCTTATCCATGCCATTTGCCGGCATGAAAATGGATCTTCCGGCCCCGAATCGTGTCTTGTTTCCGGAAAGAAACTGAAGAAGTATCCAGCTGCCACCGATTGATTTGACAGCATTGCTGCTTGCCGGCCAGCACCCGAGTTTGCCTGCGGTTTTCAGGCCGAGTTTTTCCCGGGTTTGCATATCTATCTTCAATGGCTTGATAATGTTGATATCGCTGCCTTTTGCATCACTTTCAAAAAACCAGGTATAAGGCGCCGGGATCAAATCATCTCCTTCATACCGGAGCAGGGGGCCTATAATTTTAAAAGGTGCTTCCTCGCCATAGGCCCCGATCAGTGCGCTTATCTCATGGCCGTTTTTATATGCCTCTATGGAAATGTTTTTTTGGGCCAGTATCGCATTTCGGATGGCCCCTGAGATCACCGAGGTGGATGGCGGAAATGCGAGACTGACTTCATAATCCATTCCAGCTGCCAATGGCTCGGCTCCCCGGAAAAAAAGTGTGTCCGATGGACTGAACTGGTACCATTTCATAGCTGTTTTCCTCCTTTGGCCAGGTAGCGGGCAATAACCGGAACTTCCCCGTTAAACGCCCATTCACCTTTTTTGCCTGCATTTTCATCCCAGCGGATGCTGATGCCGGCAATATCCGAGGCCAGTTTTTCGGCTATGATCAGCCGATTTTTTTGATTTTTCCGACCCGGATACATATTTTGCAGGGATCCGGAGTGCTCGATTTCATAGGCGATTATTTGAACGATACTTTGTTTTTGTTTTTCGGAAATCTGATTGTCAGCAGGCAAAACACTACGGATCATTGTTTCAAGCTCAGATATCCGATAAATCAGCGAACCGCTGAGCAAACCCTCAAGATAAGCAGCCTGCGCTTTTTTAAATGATTCGAGAACAGAGCCTTTTTCGGTAAAAATGTTTTGCTCCCCCCATTTGGCTGCAAAGTCTCTTGCCTGGCCGGAGCGTTTTTTCAAACGAATGGCAAAGGCATTTCTTCCTGTTTTGTTTTTTGCGTAATTGTCAAGAAGCCGGTGGGCCTCTTCCAGGGCTCCGCGCAGAGGTTGTTTGTGGTGACAGATCAGAAGAGCCCCGGAAATGGAAATCCCCTGTCCGTTTCCGGGCAGCAGGAATACAGGCTGAGTGCCATCCATATCATTGGTTTCTACTGCCACCCCGTCTTGCGTGATGGAGCCGAAACAGGTGTTATATGTAATCCGGATCTTTTCAGCCGCATCAACGGCCGTTGAAAGCGGGAGCACCGCCGCCACATCATCTCCGCCGGCATAAATGAGCCGGCCGCTGCAGGAATCAATGATTCTGGGGATTGCATAAAGGGAAAATGCGCCCAGGGATTCTGAAAGTGCGGCATGAAGGCCCGGAGAAAGGATGCGCTGCTTTTCGAGATATTCATCCCACAGCGCCTTTTTTTCAGGCAATCCGCCTTCCTGGTAACGAAGGACAAGATCCGGATGCAGCACATCGCGCCAGCATGCCGCGATGTTGGTTCCGTTGACCAGGTCGCCCATCTTGTCTCCGTCCATCATCAGAATGCCGAAGTAATTATCAGGCTCGTCAAGCAGCACGTTGTTTTCGGCAGCTCTTTTGATAAGCGTTTTTACGGTGTTGTTTCTCTGTTCTGGATTTTCGTGCAGCTGGTCGATAAGTTCCTGCTCGATTGCCGGGTCATCTATAAGCCCGGATTCCTTCAGCCGGCTGCGGTATTCCCATGTGGCCATTTCCGTAGTGGATGGAAATTTGTCGCTTTTAAATATTTTTTTGAGCGGATGGGAAGACTTCTGGACCGCCATAGGTGCAAACCGCTTGATGCAGCACACGGTGCAGAGTCTTTCTTTTTCCCGCACAATGCTGTCCTGAAAGCGGGCGTTGATTCTCTCCCAGAAAGAATCTGTTGCTTTTTTGTATGCCGCTGAATGCGAAGGCCCGTCATGGTCGTGCAGGACTTCAAGCTCGCCGCAGACCGGACATTTCATACCCGGTTCCGGGGCTCTTGCTTTGGTCGGTCGTGTTTTGGACGCGGCCAGTGACGCCTGGATCAGATGATGAGTCACCGGATATGCATAATTGGCCGATGAGAAGCTTCTGGAAAATTTGTCAATGGCTGCAAAAAGATCTGAAAATTTGTCAGCAAAAAGCAATTGAATTTCGTTTTGATCATTGAGTGTCACAAAATTGGCGGAACTCCAGTTAAACCGCCACCAGGAATCAATTTGCCGTTGAGCGATTTTTTCTGCGGCTTTGCCTTGGGCACCAATAAAATCAAGGACAATTTCGGCGATTTCGTGCCATTTTTCCTGGATTCGCTTCTGGATTTTGACGGCAATCTCATCTTCCTTTTCTGCAGGGACGATAAACACAAACTTGTTGGGAAAAGAGGCAACCGTGGTGTCTTTTTGGAGTGTTTCGTTTTGCCCGCATGGCGTGAACAGACCGAAAAAGACATCTTCCAGGTATTGTTCCACCAGGGGCTGATCCTGCAGGGAGGGATAAACAATGTGATCAGGGCCGAGTTCGTTGATTACAACAGTGATGCCTTCAAAGCAAAGCCAGGACAGGATGACGGAAGCGGCCCAGTGGTCCCGCAGTTTTCTGGTCTTGTTGATAAACGACTGAACCGGGCTTATGGAAAACACCATCAGAGCTGCAGTTTTTGTTTGGCTGTCTGCAAATGCGGATCCAAGGGCGCTAACCATTGCAGAGTGGTTCCAGATGGAATGATCCGGTATCCGGCTGTCTGCAGGCAGCCTTTCCCACAGCCATCCGAGATTGCCGCAATTGTTTGCAATTAGCCTTTTTCTTAAAGCAAAAAACAGGTAGTTGAAATACTCCTGCTTGGTCCAGATCCTGTCCAGGCGGTTTGTGTCGCTATTTATCAGATCGACGATCTGATCTGTCGTCGGGGCTGCAGGATCTGTTTTTCCTTTGAATTGCAGGCTGTTGCCACCTGAGATCGGATGTGTGACTTGGGGGCTTTCGGCAAAATCCACAGCTCCGTTTTTTGAGGCATCAGAACTGTATCCCGGCAGGTTGGCCCGGTCCAGGCCCGAAGCGATAATATCGGCCAGCGCCACCTCTGTCTTGTCAGGAGTGGAGACCCCGAATGCCCCGGCGATTTTTTTTGCCCTTTCCTCATGTCCCGATATCTTCAGGGCCTTGTCCACCGGATCATGGAGAAAGAAGCGGATCTTCTGCTCCCAGTATGCATCATCTCTCTGGTTCATTTTATCGTCCTTTCCAGGTCTCCGGTTACCCTTTTGCAATTTGAATCAAGATAGTTATGGATATGCTTCCAAAGCTCCAATTCGTTTCCAAGCCTTTTTTCATCCCATTTTTTGGGGATTTTGTGAGGCAGATGAAAGAAAAAAGTGACATATTGATTACTTTCTTTACGTACCAGGATTCGCAGCTGGGACGGCATTCTGCCGTTGTTCCCGCCCCAGGTCTGAATTGGGTGATTGGTGACCGGGTATCCGAGAATATGTCGCTTTTCAATATTTTTGCTGCCATTTTTCGGAAAAGCCAGTGCATCCTGCTGCCGCAGATCCATGTATTTTTCCCCGGCTGTTTCCATGGCTTCTTTCCAGGTCGCTCCCCGGCCGGCTTCCCACAATAACGGCTTTCCTTCAGATATGCCCAGCCGGAAAGGATATTTTTTATCTGTTGAGAAAATCTGGTTGATCTCTTTGCCGAATTTTGAAAAAAGTTCTGTTATGCCAAGCAGCTTGATTTCTTCCGGATCAGCCGGATGCAGTGCAAGGCTCCCCCACCCGTTTCTGGAGCGGGCCCCCAGCCCGCCGAATGCTTTAAAAAGTGAAAGGGCATCTGAGATTTCCTGCAAATGGCTTTCCGGAAAGGATACAGACAGTTGAAATATTTCTCCGGGCAGTATTCGCGTTTTGGTGTATGCGCCTGTGAAATGAACAGGCCCCATTCCAAGATAGGCGCTTAAAGGCACGTTTCTGTTGTTGGCTTCAGTATTTAATTTTTGTCCTATATTGTCTTTTTCATTCACATTGCCTGTTTTTACCTTGCCTGAAGCAATAACATCCACCAGGCTGCGGCATGCCTTTCCAGTCACGCCTCCAAATAACTTTTGTTCCCTTTCAAGGAGTTGTTCCCATGGTATATCTCCCTGGGTAATCCGCCACCAGTAGCGAAGGGCATTGCGAAAAGGAGGAGTGCGGACTTCTGCGTCGCCGCTGGCGTCTCCCAGAAACATCGGTGTTAAGACCTCGATTGAAAATTTTGCCTTTTTCCTTTTGGACAAACGCGAAACATTGATTTTCATCACATCTCCTCAGGTCTGCCGGGTATGAATGATTTTCTGTTGAATCAAGCTGGTGATCAATTTTTCAAGAAAATTGACCGCGTCACTTGCCAGCGTCTCAATTTCTTGATCCTTTATCTTTTTTTGCATGGTTTTATCTCCGTGGCCTGTCCAGGCGTGATCAAAGCCGTTGCGGTATTTTTTGGTTTCCTTGGTAATAGTTTTTAATTCCTCCAGCATGCTCTGGTTATTGATCCAGGTGCAGATGGTGGTGTTAAGCTGCTCTGCTCGAGTGTTTTCTTTGTCTGATCGGCTTTTAAAATCACTGAAATTCATCATTCTGACAAATAGATCAGCATAAGGTGACCGTAGTTCAGCCGTTGCTGGATCCCATATATCCTTGATCAGCTCTGACGGGGTGCCAAGCATTCCGACGGACCCAATGGTTTCAAGAATGACAGTGTAGGCCTGCATGTAAAGTCTGTGTTCATTTAACATGCGGATGATATCCAGCTGGAGCATGAAATAATCCGCATCATATTGGCCGGACAGCTCTTTGGCCAAGGGTGCAAACTTTTCTTCCACCAGGCAAAGCAGCTCATGTTCCGCTCCAGTGCTTTTGTCTTTGCAGGTTCTGATGATTTCCAGGGCGTTTTTCGTGTTTCTGGCCACCCGGTTGACATCGATGTTTCTCAGTGTGGCAGTCAATTCTTCCAGGGCTCTGATAAGGTCGCTGTCTTTAAGGTTTGAAAAAGTACCACTGCTTTCATGTTTGGCGACATCGGCCAGTTTTGATGCATCAGCGTTTTCAGTAAGCCGGGCCACCCCATCGGCCCATTGATTGACAGAATAGAAATCCTTCATGTCAATGATGGTTCCACGCCTGTCTGAGTTTTCATTTTTTTCTCCGTAAAATACATGCCGCAAAACGATTTGGTTTTTCGCCTTTAGTATGTAATTCAGTGCGGCAGAAAGGATTATCGACAGGGATCTGAACCCGTGAGTTAAGTCAAACACAAGTGTATCGCCATTATTGATGAGGCTGCTGATCTTTTCAAAAAGGGCCCATGCACTTTTGATTTGTTCGATTTTTCCAATGTCCACCGCTTCTATAATCTCTCCGGGGATGCCCAGCTCATCTTTTAGTTCATCGTGCAATTCATGGAAAAATTTTTTAGATTCCCGGGTGCATAAGATATAAATTTTTTCAAACCGCTCTCTTCCCAACAGTTGAATTTCAGACCGCTGAACAAATTTTGTAAACACTTTGTCTTCAGCTCCTTCCATTTGATAGGAAAGCTCAGAATATCCGCCTCCGTCGGGGCCTGTTCCGATAAAACTGATAAATTTCATTTGTTTTTCTCCTCCTTCAAAGGAAGCAGTGTGTGACAAAGACCAATTTTTAGCACATTTAGCCCAATTATATAATTGCAGACGGCGCAATTAAAAATTTTTTCAAAATTTCATCGGTAGCTGAAAGGAAAAAATGTTTCCGAATTTGACCAGATCTGCGCCAGGATATGTTCAGAATCGTTAAAATAAAAGTGATTTCCTTGTATCCCGGAGTCCATATGGCGTAAGCGATTTCAGCATCAGCTCTATAATCCTTTCCCTGCACAAGGTTAACCAGCCCCAGGGCAATGGGCAGGGCCATGGATGTGCCGGTAATGGGCCGGGGTGGTCCGGGCAACAAGGAAACAATAGGAGCCGTTTAGGGTTACATCATGACTGTTTTGCAGATGTTTTCCGGAGGCGGCCGCGGCACAGGCGATTGCTTCGCCGCCTGCCTGGTCCAGAACAGATCCGGCCCACTGAGGCCAATACTGCTCCGGGTTCAAATCCGGGGAGACCATAAAGTATCTGAGCACGGCTTTTTTACCGGCAATGACTCTTTTTCTGTCCAGGACAAATCTCCGGATGAGGCTTGAAAAGAAATTTCATCAATTCAGGATTTCCAGGGAAAAAACAGGATGACTTTTGCCTTGTTCAAGTTTTGCCTATGATATATAGGCAATAGATGAATTGCAAGCAATTTTGAAAACACCCCAAAACCCCGTTTTGATGAAATTTTGTGTCCGGTGGCCCCAAGATATCCCTGAGGCTTGGAAGGCCTTTGAAAATATGCCGCCAGGTGCCGTATCAAATGATAAACCGTTTTTCTATGACATCTGATTTTGATTTGTCCGTGAAAAGCAGAAATCCGTATTTGAATGCCCGAGCCTGACCGATGAGAAACTGGTCAAACTCCGGCACCGCATCGATGATATCATTGACCATTCAGAGGACTCGGTCCGGTTTTATCCCGCATGCCGGAAATGTATCGCCGGAGTGGAATGCTCGGGAATTGGGGATCCGCCGCTAAAGCGAAACTTTTCCGTTGTGATTTGAAGGATCTCCTTGAAATGGTGCGGAAATTGTGGAAAATTAAAAGAATCATGATATTTTCGTTCACACAGTCGGGTCAAAGGACATTAGCCGGGGATTTTGTAAAACAATTTGTTTAGTATTATTAATGTGTTATTCAAAAAGAAGGACTCTGCTGCAGTGCCTGAAAAATTCCCAAACGCAAAAAAAAGGCAGGCCAGCCGGAAATGGCTTGCAAATGCCTGTATTTTTGATATATTTTCTACCCAGAGTCAGAAGGAAGGCCCCGATTAGAGGGGATTGAGACTTGTATTGATTCAGTTGTTGGTTTTCTCTTACTTTGTCAGAAGGAAGGCCCCGATTAGAGGGGATTGAGACATTGTCCATATTTTTCCCGCTGTTCTTCCTTGAATGGTCAGAAGGAAGGCCCCGATTAGAGGGGATTGAGACTTGTATTTTTCTTTCACCTGTTCCGCACGATCTTCAGTCAGAAGGAAGGCCCCGATTAGAGGGGATTGAGACGCATCGTTTCTGTTTCTGTGGCGAATGGGTCAAAGTCAGAAGGAAGGCCCCGATTAGAGGGGATTGAGACTCTATCAGTTTTTTTTCATGACTTTTAAAAGTTTTAAGTCAGAAGGAAGGCCCCGATTAGAGGGGATTGAGACATATTCTTTGTTTGTTATTTTTTCATTTAATTTTTTGGTCAGAAGGAAGGCCCCGATTAGAGGGGATTGAGACCAGCCATTCAATTTCGTCTCTCTTCTCGTGAAACTGGTCAGAAGGAAGGCCCCGATTAGAGGGGATTGAGACAAGATCAACTTTATGGAGAAACAGGGCACAACCTGGGTCAGAAGGAAGGCCCCGATTAGAGGGGATTGAGACAGCGTGCCGTTTTCTGCGACTTCCAGAAAAGTATCTGTCAGAAGGAAGGCCCCGATTAGAGGGGATTGAGACCGTGGCACCCACGTAAACTTGCTGACCTTGAGCATCGGTCAGAAGGAAGGCCCCGATTAGAGGGGATTGAGACAATTGAATCGAAGCATTCTTTACTCGGCCTCGATGAGTCAGAAGGAAGGCCCCGATTAGAGGGGATTGAGACGAGTTGTTTAAGCTGCTCTTTGCCGACTCGAATTGTTAAGTCAGAAGGAAGGCCCCGATTAGAGGGGATTGAGACTTTTTTTTTTGCAAACAACCACAGCTTTTTGTGTGTCAGAAGGAAGGCCCCGATTAGAGGGGATTGAGACTTGTCCAGGGCTTTTATTTTATCTGTCAGGGTTTGCGTCAGAAGGAAGGCCCCGATTAGAGGGGATTGAGACTGGTGTCCTCTACTACGAAACCATGAAGCAATGTAAGTCAGAAGGAAGGCCCCGATTAGAGGGGATTGAGACAAAAGGGAGATTCAAAGGACGGCCACAGCAATAAACAGTCAGAAGGAAGGCCCCGATTAGAGGGGATTGAGACCTAACTTCCGGATCATCTTTTTGTATTTTACCTTTTTTGTCAGAAGGAAGGCCCCGATTAGAGGGGATTGAGACTCTGTTCCTCCACCCTTTGCTCATCATCCCGAGTCTGTCAGAAGGAAGGCCCCGATTAGAGGGGATTGAGACACAATAAATGCGTTTCATTGTGCCCCCTTTAATTTAGTCAGAAGGAAGGCCCCGATTAGAGGGGATTGAGACGTTATTTCGTTTTTGTATTCAGCGCCCGCGGCCAGGTCAGAAGGAAGGCCCCGATTAGAGGGGATTGAGACTGAACCGGGTATGTCCCTCCCCCGTCCGTGGCGTAAGTCAGAAGGAAGGCCCCGATTAGAGGGGATTGAGACTGATTCCCACCCACTTCTTTTTTGAAAAGCCATCTAGTCAGAAGGAAGGCCCCGATTAGAGGGGATTGAGACTTATGCAATAAATCCTGTACAAACATCCAAATTGAGTCAGAAGGAAGGCCCCGATTAGAGGGGATTGAGACTCATCTTCCGGAGGCGGCGGGGTGTTGTCGCCACGTCAGAAGGAAGGCCCCGATTAGAGGGGATTGAGACGTTGATCGTTTTCTCGCTGTCATCTCCCCAGCGATAGTCAGAAGGAAGGCCCCGATTAGAGGGGATTGAGACTCACCGATGGCTACAGTCTTTACCAGATAACCACTCGTCAGAAGGAAGGCCCCGATTAGAGGGGATTGAGACCGCCTGCAAGAGAAATTTTTGAAATAATCATTCTGGTCAGAAGGAAGGCCCCGATTAGAGGGGATTGAGACGCGTCTGTCAGGGATTTTTTCACGGCCTCTTCATCTGTCAGAAGGAAAGCCCCGATTAGAGGGGATCGCGACTCGTTTTCAAAGGATTCATTATGGTTCAGGTGGGTCAGGCAAATCGGAAAAAAAGAGGAGAAAGACTCAGGAAAGGAACAGAAATCCGTCATGACAACTTCGTCTGCAGGGAAGGGGAGCCCCAGCAGCCTATGAGGGGGCAATGGTTATTCTGTTATGGGCGGATTTCTGCGGTTTGATTGTTGCGCTGGCGCGAAGATGGCGGAGTCTTGCGGACAAAAGGAACGGTTTTTGGAAAAACCATCCCTTTTGCCCGCAATCGTCCGGATCAGCCGCCAAACCATTGCTTCATTTTCTTTGCCGCCCGGGCTTTGACCGCATCGTCGATGTAGAGGCTCACGGTGAAGACCGCGCCGGTAAGAACGCCAAGATCATCCACGTAACCGATAACGGGTGTCATGTCCGGGATGGCGTCCATGGGGCAGATGAGATATCCGAGCGCGGCATAGATCGTTGCTTTGGCCCAGGCCGGCGTTTCGGGTTTCTCAGCGGCGTAATAAAGCCAGAGGGCTTTTTCGATGACCTGCCAACCGGCTTTTTTGGCGCTGTAGAGCACCTTGTTCCAAAAACCGGTTCTGCTGTAATATCCGGTGTAATTTGCTGCTTCCATGATTTCACCTCCTTTCGGTGTTCTGGTTGCCGTAAAAGCGGTTTCATTTTTGTCTCACACACTATTATTGCGGCACGGTTTTGGTTTTTTTCAGCCGCATACCCAAAATTTTCGTAAATTCAGACTGTCGGGTATGCGGATTTCACACCCACAATAAACAGGCGAATCGTTTCATCGTGGATTTTTACAGTGCAGGTTTCTCCCGGTTTTTTGCCGAGCAGCTTTCGGGCAACAGGATGGCTGCACGCAACAGCCTGTTCCAGGGTGAAATTAAGATAGCTGCCCACAAGAAGACTTCTGAGGGATTTGTTTTTTCCCATGCGATACGTTGCCCTTTTTCCGGGAAGAACAAGATTGTCAGGCTCCTCCGGAGATATGATCTTTGCGTTGTCCCGGATATGGAGCAGCTCCAGCAGGCGCCTGCACCATTTGAACTGACTCCGGCTGTGTTCCGTGTAGAGGAAGTTCTCATAGTATGGGTCATCGGTTGACCGGGATGTATCCCCGTCTTTTTCGCTGAGCTCGCGGATCATTCGTTCGATCTCATCAAGGCGCCGCTCGAAGTATCGGTAGTCCTGGGCCAAAAAATAGTAACGGTTCATGTGCGCCTCCTGTCTTGATGGTTTAAAATCGGCCGGGCTGCGTTTCTCCCTGTTTTGGTGTAACGGACTGGTTTGCGCATTTTGCAAAAACTGGCCCGTAAAACTTTATGCCTGAAGATACCGGGGGATGTTTCCGGGTTGATTTTTTGCTTTTCGCGCGCTATTCGGATAAAAAACCAAACCGGAAAATCGGATTCAAACCGCCTGACAATCAAGATGAGGCCGGCATGGACATGGACGGAAAGACCTTCTGGAAACAAGGCCGGAAAACGGTGACAGCTCCCGGGGACCTGGATTTGATTTTGTGTTCAACGGTTTATCTTCCCATGCGATTCTGGCGGAAAAACTTCTGGTTCACCGGAGCACTGGACCAGACCCTGCACGAATGCACCCAGAAAGCGTTTCCCGCAAAAGTCTTGGAAGGAAAAACCCGGCCGCTGTTTGTTTTAAAACCCTTTCAGCAGGGATTTTCTGCTGTAGCGCCCTGCACCTCCAGGACACCGTACAGGTTTTCGCATTGCCATTTCATCCACCAGGGGTGCCGGCTCCTGCATACCGGATTTGAAGTTGACAAAACATCTTATATTCTGGACCGGTTCAGGTTCAACATACCCGTTTCACTGGCAGAAACACTTCGTTTTCGGGGAGAGGTGCCCCTTTCATGCATCGGATAGACTTGCCGTGAGAGACTGCTTCCGGCCAAAAAGCAATGCTGCGGATATCCAGACAGGAAGGCTCGGATGACAAATCAGGAGAAAAACCGTCGGATTATTGAATGGCTCGGGCAGCCGGAAAATGACCCATTCCTGGACCGGCTGGCCCGGATCGCGGTGAATTGGCTGCAAAGGGACAATCTTCTGACCGGGTTGCTCGGGGAAGGGCTGGCTGCGGGCGGATCTGCAGCAGCCGGGTATCACGGAGAGTCCCCGGGCAGGGAAGCTGTTGATGCCGTGAAAAGCGAGCTGTTTATTTTTCTGGCGGAAAACAGGAAAATCCAGGAAGTAATGGCTGCAGGACATAAAAAGTCCGGCGGATATCTGCTGAAAGCTTTTCACAATCACTGCCGCGAAAAAGCCCGCAGCATTTCCGTCAGCCCCAGAAAATACTTCCGTCGGACGGCCCTGGCCGTTATCCGGGAGACAGAAACCCTTTCAAGCGCCAGTGAAGGAACGGGCGCTGGAAAAGGATATGCCACCATATACGGCAAAGGCCCGTGCAGGGGGGTGCTTGACCCCTTAGGCGACGAGGACAAGCAGCAGATCCCATTTACACTGGAATGCCAGCAGGTGTTTTCCGGGGCCCGCAAAAACGCTCTGTGCAATCGCAAAGCCCTTTTTCACGCTTTGTGCTGGTTTCTGGACCAGGCCCGGGAAAGAAGGCAATCCCCCGGCTCCTGGGTAAGTCTCGAGGATTTTCTGGACTGGCTCATGGCCAATCGTCCCCCAAATCTGCCCATTGGCCCGGACATGCACAACCGGCATTTTTACCCGGACCCCGATGGTGATCCTGTTTCTTTTGAAGAGAGGCTTCCGGATAACAGCAGCAGCCCGGACCAACAGTGGTATGATCCGGAGTCTGTTGCCTGCTGGGCCAAAATGTGCGTAGCCTTGCTGACCCGGGAGGAGCAAAGCCTGCTGCACCAGAAACTTGTCCTGCATCTCAACCCTCGCCAGATCGCCGAAAACAGAGGGGATATTTCCCGAAACACCGTTGATAACCGCTCGGAGCGGGCATTGGACAAAATACGATCATTTCTTGCCGACAAACAGTGGGTGAGTTTTGATGATCTGAATGAAGAGGCGTTTTACCATTTCATGGAAAAACTCAACCAAGAATTGAAAAACGCCTGTTTGGCGCCGTAAGAAAATCAATAAACGGTATTAATGACGGATTAAAGGACTTCGATGATGGAGGATCGAAAGCAGGCGCTTTCCATGGCCAGGATGTACAGGCTGTGCCCGCCGCCCGGGGTGGCAGGGGATGCCGCACACAAAGACGAACTGGAAAGGCATATTCAAATCTGCCCCTATTGCCAGGATTTGCAGGAAGAAGGTCTGGGGCCGTGGAATGATCTTGCGACGGCAATCGGTGATTTGTTTTTCTCCGAACACCCGTCCGGCCATGTTGCCGCCGGCCGGCTGTATTACCTGAAAAAAGCCCTCGGCCGCTGGCGCGGCGGGTATTATTACACCCCGCCCATGGTGATGGTAATCGATGCTTCTCCGCAGGTTTCCGAGGACATACTGGTGGCACAGGTTTACCATGATATTGTTCTGGCCGGGCCGGGAGATCTGGTGCTGGCTGAAAAACAGGGAATTGAAGGCAGCTTGTTTGTGGAACCCTGGAATATCTATACCCTCCGTCTTTCAGACCTTGGTCAGGAGGTCGGCTCGGTTGGCCAAGATGTCGTGCAGGCGGTCCGGGAAATGGATGAAAACCCCGATGAACTCCCCTCATGGGCTCCGGCACTCCCCCCTTTTGAACAACAGGATGTCCGCAGCTATTTCCGGGAAATGGAAATTGAGGTGGGCTATACCTTTTCAGCCCCGGCTGTCGCCGATCTGGTGCAGAAACTGGAGCAGGAGGCACCCGTGCTTGCCTATGACAATACCAACAGCCTTGCAGCAGACCTGCAGGCCTGTCATCCAGGGATCCGCTGGGCAGAAGACGTCAGAACTCCGGAAGAAATGCTGCTTACCATGGAACTTCCGCCTGAGGCAGTGCCCCTTGCGGCCGCTGATTTCTCCCCGCAGGAACCCGGCGGGTGGGCGCCTGAAACCCTTGCGGCCAACATTATATACCTGGAAGGCGGGCGTGTTCGAAAAGTCCTTGCGGCAGAATGCCAGGTGGCTGCAAAAGATGAATCCGCGGGTATGGTTCGTATCAGCGGCAAAATCAGCGGCCTGCCCAAAGATGCGGCGGGTATGCATCTTTTCTGTATGCTCAGGGATGGACAGGGCCGTTTGCGGAGACCTTCCAAAACAGAGTGGAATATTGAAAACGGTTGGTTCCTTGCCGAATTTGCGGACTGCAAAAGCCCTGTCAGGGACTTTTTCACCACGATAACAGTCAATGGCCTCTGATGGAAAAAACCGCCATATGAAGGATTTTGTTACAACCGGATACTTGCAGTTTCTGGTGGATTTTCCCGAAGTATTCACCCCGCGGCTTCTGACTCCATGGCCGGCTTCATGGACTGGTGCGGAATCCGAGGAACAATACAGAGCCGCCATCCGGCGGATCGAAAGCCGTCTTTCCGGTCAGGGCGGCATGCGGGATCTGTGGTTTCTCCGGCGGGTGGGGGAATACCTGGCCGGACATCGGCATGCCCCCGGGTGGGTGCGCTCGTTTTTGTCCGAAGCCTCTGGCTGGAACCGGATGTTTCCGGGCATGGATCAAGAGGCGCTGCTGGACGGATCATGGACCGCCGTGCCGGTGATGCTGGTGCTGGGCCGCCAAAAAGCCCTGCAATATTTCATTGCCGGAATACCTGCGGGTGCAGGGGGGAGTCATCGGTTGTGGCCGCAATGGGCCGATTGCCTGCTGGATGTAAAGGCGGCGGATGCGGTGAAACAAGCCGCGCAGGCGGCAATGGAACAAAACCAGGCGGTGTCGCGTGATGCCCCGTTTTTTTGTTTTCCCCTGGCTGAGCCAAACAGGGAACGCCGGATACAGGGGGCGTCTTTGGGGCTGCCCCTGGCGCTGGGTTTCCGGATGGTCCTGGAAGGCCGGGAGTTTCCGAAATGGGCGGCAGCCACGGGTTGCGTGGACAGCACCGGCAGGATTTATAGTGTGTCCAATGCAGGGGAAAAGCATACCCTGGCCTTTGAAAAAAAATTTTCGCTTTTTCTCTATCCTGCCGAAAATTGCAGCACTTTTGAAAAACCGCATCCAGAGGCCATGGCTGTGGAAAACTTGTCTGATGCGCAAGTAGCAGCCAATCTGTTTGATCCGGGCAATGCCGCCGAACTGGTCCTGTTGATGAAAATGAAAAAGGATGCACAGGTGTTTGCCGACAACTGCCTTTCCGTGCCGGGGCAATGGCTTGCCTACATCCTCGGGCCTGAAACGTGCTGTTTTCTAAAGGAGCAGATCCAAAGCGCGCCCGGGCTGTTGAATACCCTTTTAAAAAATCTGGAGTCTGCGCTCAGCCGGTATGATTTTAAAACAGCACAACTGCTGGCCGCGCTGACAGACCCGGCGGATGGCGGAAGTCTGGCCGAAGCGGCACCGGCAAGCTGGTTTACCTGGTGCACCCGCAATCTTGCCCTGTGCAATCACAGGGGCGACATATCTTCGGCCAGGCGCTGGGCTGATGCGGCTGATCGGGTGAAGCCGCGTGCAATGGCCGCAGATGATGCCTTAAAGGAAATGGCGGACTACTACAATAACGAGCTGGTCGGCATGCTCCACAATCAGTATGAATTCCGCCCTGTGCTGCCGGAAGGTTTTAAAAATCATCTTCAGCATCTTGAAACCCGGTTTCAAAGCGATCTTGATTACAATCCTGCTGCCTGCTCCGGACGCCTTGGTGAGCTTTACGGCACATTGACCCAGCACTTCGCCTTTTGCGGACCTGCATATCTTGACAAGACACTTGAATGCTCGCGTTTGGCGCGCAGGGCGTTTGGCTGCGGCCGGGCACCGGATCTCAGGGGCGCATGGAGGCGGCAGTACAATTACCTGGTGTATGCCTTTCTGGACGCAAAAGATTTTACAAGGGCGGAATCAAGCCTGATGGCATACCTGGAGGCGGATTCCTGGGATGCCATCCAGGAGATGGTCCCTGATTTGATCATGTGGGACCATGCTTGCCTTGCCCGTTTCATTGCTGACACAAAAACCGCTGTGCCCCGGATGCCGCTGGTGAAAGACCTGGTGAATGCGGCCAGGGAAATTGTTCGGCCGGAACATCCCTGGCAGCTCTGGCATTTCAACATGGGGCGGATTTTCCTGGATGCCGGGGACTTTAAACAGGCTGAAGCGTTTTTTTGTAAAAGCCTGGATTTTTGCATGGGGGAAAAATTCGGGCCTACCGTTTCCGTCATGGCCCTGCTTCCATTGTCAGTCCTTCATCTATGTGGCTTTTCCGTAAATTGGGAGAATATCGAAACGGTTGTCCGGTCTGCAGCAATGGAACTTTCCAGGGATCATTTTGCCTTCCTGGATGCGCTGAGCTTCCCGGAAGCCCTGGAGTACGTGTATGAGAAGGCTTCATTGGTGTTTCCGTTTGCCTACCGGTAACGACGGGAGGATAGCGGGAGCTTGATTGTGTTATTATATTGAATTATTTTAAAAAGTTGTCAGTTTTGATGAGGAAAAGTCAGGCGCCGGAAAAATTCCCAAACGCAAAAAAAAGGCAGGTCAGCCGGAAATGGCTTGCAACTGCGTGTATTTTTAATGTATTTTCTATCCAGAGTCAGAAGAAAGGCCCCGATTAGAGGGGATTGAGACGATATTTCCACAAACAGTGCATCTTCCACCACCTGTGTCAGAAGAAAGGCCCCGATTAGAGGGGATTGAGACGAAACTGCATCCCCCTCCGGGGTTATTTTGATTTTTTGTCAGAAGAAAGGCCCCGATTAGAGGGGATTGAGACTCTTTGCGCTCCTTGTTTTCCAGATGCCCGGAGTGGTCAGAAGAAAGGCCCCGATTAGAGGGGATTGAGACTTATATTTGTCGAATCGGGCTTGGACAATGTATTTGGTCAGAAGAAAGGCCCCGATTAGAGGGGATTGAGACCGGCGGAACTTTTTTGTGAAAGCAGGATTTGTTTTTGTCAGAAGGAAGGCCCCGATTAGAGGGGATTGAGACTGTGCAAATCCTGATTGGAGCATGGGCAGGAGAATGTGTCAGAAGGAAGGCCCCGATTAGAG
>NZ_JBSRLA010000022.1:0-47771 GCF_055149105.1 Desulfosalsimonas sp.
TTGTTCTTTGACACATGGAAGCGCCATCTCAATGTTTGCGATATGTTGGCGATTGGTTGCGAGGACCTTTGTCCCCGCAGCGAGGCGCTTTAGAGTATTCAAAACTTCCGGGCAGAATTGGAGATATGCCTTAAATCCGTCAGCGAGAATGGTTTTGTCAAACCTTGCTCCAATCGTATGGAGGCCAGCGACCATACCACCCTCGGGAATGGATTCTATTTCTACAGATTTCCCCACTCCACTGAGATCCTCGGATGCATCAACGAAAACCAAATCACCAACCTGGAGCCGATCCAGAAGTCGTACTCTTTCACTCGCTATGCGGGGCACTGGAGTATTATTTGAATTTAATCGCACTGCGTCATTCATGTGAATATCACCATAATGAAGATAGGCAACAGGTCCATCAGTGTTAAGTTCAGAACGAGAGTTCGATCCAGTTTTAAGAAACCGCATGTAATCCGCCAACCTTTTCGTCTCCCACTCCTCGTTAAACCCCGGCAAACGGGTCTTACCGGTAAGGAGTTGCTGCATGGCGGCCTGCTTGATGGCTCGCTTCTTGGCGATCAGGGCATCCAATGCTCCAAGCAATCCATCCACATCAGACAAGGCCTGGGCGATGACATCCTGTTCATTGATTTGCGAAGGCAACGGGAGTTTGATCATCGCCAGATTTCGGGCACTGATATGGACGACCGCATCGCCTTGACCGTAGCGGGCTTTCTGTTGTGCAACAATCGCGTGATTGAGCAGGTGTCCAAGGAAAAGAGAGTTCTGTTTCAAGGGGCGTAGAACGACAATATCGCCGCCTGCATAGGCTTCTTCCTTACCAAGGTATGCGACACACTTACCAATCTCTTCAACAGTCTCGCCTGACCCTGCGAAAAGCAAATCGCCGGTCTTTAGCGGTAGGGAAGTGGCTGCGAAGGATTTGGGGATATGTGATTCAGGCGAGCAGACGTAGTTGTCATAGCAAGTGTAGAGTTCACCGTAACGGATACAGGGGACCCCTTCGTGGGACACATCATCACGCTTGATGCCTTTCCCCTTCATGAATGCGCCAAGTTCACCAAGCGACACAACATCCCAGTCCTCCGGAATCACCCCCACCTCAGTCCGCTTATACCCTGGCGGCACATCCTGCCTTTCAGCTGTATCTGAAGAATCAGAATTCGCACCATTGACTTTCACGGGTTCTTTGCTCGTAACCATTCCAACCCCATCTGCTTCAGGTGCCCCTCAACTTTCGAAGCCAATGCCTCAACCTCTTGCTCCAGCTCAGGCAGAGGCCGGGCGTAGCGTTCTTCCAGCTCCTTTACCCGTCCGGCGAGCTGCTGGGTCAGCCGCTCCACCTCGCTTTCAATGGCGGCCTGGATGCTTGAAAACCACTTGTCGTCAACCACCAGCGTCTTGATATCAGTGTCGGTGAGTTCACCGTAATGTGCCAATACCTTCTTGTCCAGCGCGGCCCGGGCATCTTTTAAAGCCTTTGCTGCCTCGGATTCAGCTTCAATAAGTTCCATGCAGCGAGTTAGGGCATCTCGTTCCTCGTCACTTTCTGGTTCTCCTTTCAGCTGTTTCAGGCGCTCCTTTACACCAGTCTTAGTAATCTTTCCCTTATCATTGGTGGCATCGGCCAAAAGGCCCTCTTCAGCCGTGTGCTCTTCAATAAACTCCTCAAGCTCTCTGGCAGCAGTTTCTTGCCGGGCCTGTAAGTTCTCGATGGCGGCCTGCTCGTCTTTGAAATAGCGCACCACAATCAGATCAGGCGGTATCAGATCCATTTTGTATTTCTTGCGGCCGATGGTAAGGTCCGGGCTTTCCTTTATCTTTCTTTCCTTGTCTTCGATGATACCACGTGGTTTGGCAGCCTCGGCCCATCCTTCTCCGGCGATCAAATAGACATCATCTTGCATCACCTCGGCCCAATAGTCCATCAGCCGCTGGTAAACATCATAGGGGCTTAATAGCGGCAGGTCAGCAAAGCGTGTGAGCAGGTCTTTTGACAGGTCGTAGATGACAGTCTTGGGGGCATCGCCCAACTTGAGGTCTCTCAGGCGGGCCTCGTGGGCTTCCCTCCAGGCGCTGTAAATTTTGTTGACGCTTTCCGCGTAGGCCTTGAAATCGGCATGCGCCAAAATGGTGGCCTTAACCTGTCGGGTTTCAATCCGGGCCTCGCTGTAACCGGCCCGGCCGTTGTCCCTGAACAGTGCCTCTCGCAGCGCTGGAAACACGTCCCAGTACTCGTTCAGTGCATCGATATCAGAATTGGGAATGCCGCCGTTTAAATGGGCGGCTATATCATGGACATCTTCAGGTTCGTTGGAATCAATATAGCGCGGGATATTGAGGTTGAAGTCATTGGCAGGGCTGGCAATCTCAGCCGTTGGCACCATACGGGAGTAGCGTGGCAATTCAAGCTGCCGATTGAATGTGTCCACAATTTTATGGATATCTTGTGAGCGCAGGCGGTTCTTGTTGCCGTCCTTTATAAAGCTCTTGCTGGCATCAATCATGAAAATACCGGTTCGGGCATTGGCATGCTCCTTGTCGATGACCAGTATACAGGCAGGGATGCCTGTACCGTAAAACAGGTTAGCCGGCAGCCCTATGACGCCCTTTATAAGTCCGCGCTGAATCAGATTCCGACGGATATCGGATTCCTTGTGCCCCCGGAACAATACCCCGTGGGGCAAAATGATGCCCCCCTTGCCGGTGCTCTTCAGTGATTTGATAAGATGCAGCAAGAAGGCATAGTCGCCGTTTTTTGCGGGCGGAATACCATAATCAAAGCGGCCGAATTCGTCGTTAGCCGGGTCCAGTCCGTTGGTCCAGGACTTTGCAGAAAAAGGCGGATTGGCAACGGCAAAGTCAAAAGTCTTGAGCCCACCGCCCGGGTTCTTGAAATAAGGGGCTGACAAGGTGTTGCCCCGCCACAACTCGGCAGTGGCGTATTCGTGGAGGATCATGTTCATTTTTGCCAAGGCCCATGTAGCGTTGTCGTTTTCCTGGCCAAAAATGCTCATGCCTTGAGGGGCTTCGTAGGCCGCTCGCAGCAGCAAGGAGCCCGAGCCGCAGGTGGGATCATATACGGTTTGGTCTTGGCGTGTATCCGGGCCGATGCCGATCACCTGTGCGATGACACGGGACACTTCGGCAGGGGTATAGAATTGCCCCTTACTCTTGCCAGATTCTGTGGCGAAGTGCCGCATCAGGTATTCGTAGGCGTCACCCAGCAGGTCGTCCCCGTCAGCCCGGTTGGCCCCCAGCTCCAGCTTGTCAAATATAGAGACGAGTTTTGATAGCCGGTCCTGCATGTCCTTGCCGGAACCGAGCTTGGTTTCATCGTTGAAGTCCGCCTGGTCAATAACGCCTTTGAGATCGTTGGCCTCGGCAAGACGGCCGATGATCTTGTTTATTTTGTCGCCGATCTCCTTGTCGCCCTTGAGCGCTACCATGTCGGCGAAGCTGCCGCCCTCGGGAACTTCAATAAGCGTTTCCTGTTTATCTGAGACATATTTCATGAACAGCAGCGTCAGTACATAGTCCTTGTACTGGGATGCGTCCATGCCGCCGCGCAGTTCGTCGCATGATTGCCACAAGGAACTGTAGAGTTGGGATTTTTTCAGTGCCATGGATAAGTTTTCCTGTTGTAATACGGGATGATTCTGGTCGAAGCCCGAGTTTGTTACGGGCAAATGGATCATATCGGAATTGTTATTAAATGGAACCGTGGAAAAAAAATATGTTACCAGAAATAAAGGATTTTATACAAGCCTATTTCGTTGATACCGATTTTTAATAGCAGGGTATGGTTGCATGGAAAACAATGAAACGGTCCAGGTGGAATGTTATAGTGGATACAAGGCCAATGAGCGGCCAGTGGCCTTCATCTTCCATGGGGAGCGGTTGGAAATATCAGAGATCCCGGATCGGTGGTATGAGGGCGGTATTGAACACGACAGACCGATTGTTGATTATTTCAAGGTTAAGGCGGATGGGGATGTTTTTATTCTCCGCTATGAGTCAGAAACAGACACATGGTCTGTACTGATTCCGATCAGTTCTGACACATAGCCTTTCTGATGTTGCTGAAAGATCAAGCGGCAAGTATAAGATTTGATAAGAATATTTCCAGCCAGCTAACTCAGCACAACCTCAAAAAGCTGCTTTCGTATCTCGGATGTATCCGCAGCCAAATCAACGGTGGCAAAGCGAATGCGGTGCCCCTGAATAACCACTTCCTCGTCAATCATGGAACCGACAGCTGGATGCAACAATAACCCTTCAGCATTGAGGGAAGCGGGATCAATCGCGTCTTCCTGGGTGCGCAAATAAGCGTACATCTGGTAGAGGTACTTGGAATCAACCTTTTTTTGCTGGTAAGCATTGAGCGTCAGGATGCGGGCGAACTTCGTGTCGATTATGATACGTCTTGATGTATTTTTATCCTCAAGGACGATATCGGTCACCATCCCCGGAAGGATTTGTTCGGCGCCTGGCGAAGCCTCCGATACAGGCCAGCGTTGAATACCCCCAGGTTTGACACGCCAACTCTTCGGCCCCAGCGTAACTTCGTAAAACCCCGCTACAGCTTTCTCAAATAGATGCCGTAGCCAAGTCTCTTCGCGGGAAGGGCTCAATAAGGTTTCGTTTTTTCCTTGTTCTGTCGGGATTCTCAGGTCGAACGCGAGCTTTGCAGCAGCAACCATAGGTCGATCCTGGAGATCGTGCCGGCCAAATCGTTCATTGCAAACCATGCTTCGGGTTGGAACCGACCCTGTGACACCACACTGCTGGAGCCGGGAAGCAAACATCCGGCATCGCCGGCGTAAGTCCTTTGTACCAGCAAGGCCAGCCAAATGAAACAATGCCCCTCGCACATACCTATTACGGGGCGTATTCATCGTGAGATCCTGGTAACGGCATGCCACCTTGCCACGTTGAAATAAGCCAAGCCGTTCAGTGCGAAGCATGTCCACTTGCCCGCGAACTCGACTACGGATTGATTCCTCGCTGACATAGCCTTGGTTCAGGTTCTGCAATAGTCGGCGATCAACGGCATGGCATAAAACCTCGGCAACAAGGTCCGGCAACTCATCTGGCTGCTTTTCCGTACCAACTTTATATTCCCCTGTGTAACGAAAAAGTTCCGATGCATAGAACATGAGAAGCCAGATGTTCCGGATGGGGATTCCACTGCTACTTTGCCAGGGCGTAACAGTAGTTAAAGCGGGTTGCATTTACCAACCCTCCAGGAGTTTATCAACCTGCTTCATCGCTTCTTCCGTCCGATCAAACCAGTATTCTTCCAAGAGAGGCCCTATCTCAGTCTGAACGACGTCTCTGAACCACTGCCTTGCGTCTGTACCGATTTCTCCGCCGGCCCGAGGCGTAACATAGCTGTGCCCAACCCGAAATTGTGGCCCGAGAGCGTCATCGTTCGCGATGGTATCATTCAAACGCAACATTCGCGCTCGAATATCCTTAATATCTTCAATTTCGAAGCCGCCATGTAGCATTGCCCAATTTGCCCAGGTATCATTGAACTGGGGCTCCAGTTCAAAAAATGCAAACCGTCGGCGCAACGCCAGATCCACGAGCGCCAGAGAGCGGTCGGCGATGTTCATGGTCCCGATGACATAAAGATTCGTGGGCACGTAAACATAATCTTCGTTTTCATGCATGTGGCTGAGTCGCATTGCTTGGTCTGGTGCACGTTTAGCAGCTTCTAGAAGTGTTAGCATTTCCCCAAATATTTGAGCTGGGCTGCCACGATTGATTTCTTCAATCACTATTACAAAGCGGGAATCTTGATTCTCCCGCGCTTTGGATATGGTTTGCATAAGTGGCCCATCGACAAGATCAAGCGTACCAGTTGCCGAGGGGCGCCAACCGCGGACAAAATCCTCATAGGATAGAGTCGGATGAAATTGGAGTGGGACCACCTGGGCAGGGGCCCGGGTACCAATTAATGAGTATGCAAGCCGTTTGGATAGCCAAGTTTTACCAGTACCAGGCGAACCCTGTAGGATTATGTTTTTTTTCTGGACCAAACGCTTGAGCATGCGCTCAAGATCGTGCCTTGGGAAAAAACAACCTTCTTCCACAATATTATCTATCGCATATGATTTCGGAGGATCTGATGTCGTATCCGAGGGGTCATGCTCAGGTCCGTTTTCTGGGGTAATGGGAATTTGTACTGCTTGAAATGAAAGTTCTGGAAAGCTTCGAACAGAAAACGCATCATCCTCGAAACGACCCTTCAGATCCTCCACCAAATCGAGATATTGAGCGCCGCTCAGTTTGTCGTATTGATGCCCAAGATGAACGTCAACGCCAAGTTTTTTTTCTATGTATGCCCGGGTATTTTTATCCAGCGGCAAAAAATCCCATGGTCGAATCCAATAGAGTCCGATACTTAGATTCCAGCCTACTCCTCTTTGCTGTACTGTCTGGTCATAAAGATTGGCAAGCATTCCTCGCGATCCCTGGTCTTCTTCACCGTCGGCATAAGACAGAGCTGCATGAAATATCGCCCAAAGCCGATCAATGTCATTTGGATCGCGGTTTTCTTTGTCAGCGAAAAACCATGATTTCTGGCTGTTCAGAACAGGCACGCCGGCGAACCCTTCGGGAACCGGAAGGTCGAGCCCAATCAGTTTTGCCAGCGCAGCAGCTATGCTGCGGCGATTATCCACAGTACCGCCGCGATTGAAAGCACCTATGAAGGTGAATGGACAAATATCATCGATGATAAATCTTGAATCGTCTGGGCCTTTTTCATATAAATATCCGAGATTTGGAACTTGTCTTGATTCCGAAAGTTCACGAAGACCGTCCAATAATCCACTTCGGCGGTTTTCGAAATCCATAAGTCGAGATGCAAAGGCTTCATAGAACCCGGTCCAGGCAAAACGGGAGTCGGGCGTTGGTCCATCGCCAAATCGGTCCTTCCAATAGGGCTCATTGCGAAAAAGGTCAATGTCCTGATCCTCTTCTTTAAATGCAAATGCTACCAATGCCTTGGAATACCATCGATTTAAATTAAGCTTCCAAACAGAGGTTCGGCCTGTGTAGAAATACCACTCCCTTGGCGGGTCATACCGCTCCTGCCAATCAACCTTGACTGTTTCTCCGTCTCTGGGGTTCTCAGTGATTTCGCCTACAGCCTTGATCGCCATTACAGATACGGGCCGCCCCCGGTTATCAAAAGGCAGATTGTTTTTTCTTACATAGGCCGCCTTGATAGCAATTTTATCGCCCGGTTGCATCGATAAAATATGGTCCTTATATTTATTCGGCTTTTCGCCTCCAGGCCAGTATTGCCAGAAGCCACCTGTTACCATTTCGTCTGTCTTGTCTTCAGTTGCTCCAATGGCAGCCCCAACAAACCAGTAGGTCGGTTCCGACTCATTGCTCATTAAAAACTCCTTTATAATATCTTTTTGCATAATGCTGCATTTCGGGTGGTGATAAAAAAAGTCCCCTGCAAAGTCAAAAACACCGTAAGCAAGCATCCTATTTTTAAATCGAATATATCAGATAATAGGCCGGTGGTCCATGAGCAGGAAGGGAGGGGTGCACCACTTGTTGATCAGGCACTATTTATAAAATCCCCACCTCCACACCAACCGGCTCAATATTCCCCGCCTCATTATTCCGCACCGCATTGACCTGCTTGGATACCGGATAAAAAGTAAAATCAGTAACCGCCCCAGAAGACAAAATATCCAGCAGAGGCTCAACCCTATCCTTGCCAGGCTCCATCCATGCCTCATACGCCTCTGGTGCCAAAACCACCGGCATCCTATCATGTATTTTCCGTAAATCCCCAGCAGCCTCCCGGGTAATAATCGTGCACGAGCGATATACATTGCCGGGCTCGGCCTTGTCCTGCCAGGTCTCCCATAGCCCGGCAAAGGCGAATGGTTTTTTATCAGGTAATGTAATAAACACCGGCTGCTTTTGACCCTTTGCCCCGTACCACTCATAAAAGCCGTCTGCCGGGATCAGACATCGTCGTTTTTTGAAGGCTTCCCGGAAGGCCGGCTTGGTGGCAATGGTTTCCTGGCGGGCGTTGATCATCTTGCTGCCCATCTTGGTGTCTTTTGCCCAAAACGGCACCAGGCCCCAGTGCAGCTTGTCCAGGATGTGGAGCCCTTCTTGGTGGATTACAGCGAGCACCTCCTGAGTCGGCGCTACGTTGTAATTGGGCTCGGATTCACATGCTACGTGGTCGATGGGGAAATGGGATTTGATTTGCTCAATGTTGCTGTATAGGGCGTATCTGCCGCACATGGTGCCTCCAGTGTTCTTAACGGATGATTATGCTTGAGTTTTCCATAATCTTCAACGTTCTTTCCAAAAAAACATTTTTGTTGCCTGCACAAATCCGACAGAAGAAAAGTTCAATAAAGACCTCCATCCCGGAATATTTTTTCTTGCAAGGGGAGGTGTTTTTGTTACGATTCATCCTTTTAACTGCCATAAAGACGTTTGCCAATATAAAGGATGTGACATGAAATTATCAGTCGGAAATTCTGTTAAAGTCAACTCAGGGGTCATTGATCCGGATTTTGATTTTGATATCAGTGGATGGCAGGGCCGTGTCGAAGAAATATTTGATGGCGGATTGGTTCTTATCCGATGGGACAGCGTGACATTGGCCAAAATGCCGCTGGGATTGGTCATCCAATGCGAAAATGAAAATTTTGACTGGGAGTTAATGGCACTTGATGGAGCGGACATTCACGCTGTCCGGGAGCGGGACTCAACAGCGGATACGGCAAACGCAGCGATGCGGATAACATGTCAAAATCATGGATGATTCCCATCTTGATGACGATTAGGGTGCGGAAAGATCCCGGCTTATGACAACCGAAAATTGACCAGGTGGCTTATCACAATGGAAAAAGACGTGTTCAAACCGGTCACGGTGGAATGTTACAGCGGATATGCACCAATGAGCGGCCGGTAGCATTCATTTATCAGGATAGACGATGGGCAATCTCAGAAATACTGGACCGATGGTATGAGGGCGGTATTGAGCCAGGTAGGCCGACAGTTGATTATTTCAAGGTCAGGGCGGATGGTGAGGAATTTATTCTCCGGTATGAGGCAGAAACAGATGAATGGTTCGGAATGACAGCTTGCAGCTGATCGTGTGTATATCAGGAAAAAGCTGCGAAAGCCAATGGGGATGAAAAATATTGCAGACATGGTTTCAACAGGAAAGGCCAATGACAGACCGTTTAAATAAAAACATATGGAAAAATAATTTTTTGATCGAAAAAATGCGATTTCCAGGTTAAAACCTTAACACCCCCGCGAATACTGATTCTCGGAGCTAAAAAGCAATGGTTGCCAGGTTAAAACCCCACGGGTTTTAAAAAGCATAACGTTTCCGGGTTGGATTTTCTCAGAAAAAAAACAAAAAACCAGGCGGTGACAGGATTTTCCTGTCTTTGCCTGGTATTTTTCTGGTTTTGTCGCCCATCTAATGTATCATGGCTTTATCTGGAATCTCATCAGCGACTTCATCCTCTGCCTGATTATCATTGGCTATCAACCGAAGTTCCCAGTTTACCCAGCCTTCATCAACAGGGCCTTCTGTTTCCAGGTGCAGGTCGTACAGAGCGTAAAGATCCCCGTCCTTATCCCACCTGGGATCACCAGTAAGCTCGTAAGGCGTTGGCAGGCTTTTTCCGGTAACGATGCGGATATAAGCTATCCCGCTATGTTTAGCTGTTTTCAAGGCGCTTATATCATCAAACGCCTTCCCGTTTTCATCGCACCATGTCACCAAGCCTTTTTTGATAGTCGATTCTATCCAATGTGAAATGGCAGGGCTCGAAACTCCGGCTTTTTTTGCTAAAGCTCCGGGAGTTATCCTTTTTGCGGTTTTGATTATCTCGACCCGGCTTTCCGTGGTTTCAGATTCGTCCTTCAAGCTTTCGGCAAACGATGTTTCTATCAACTGGTAGGCCATTGCATAGTCGGCATATTCAGCGATCAGTTGGTCAGTCTCGTTTGTTTTGCGTTGGGCCTGGTGAAGAACAGCCATAGCCTTTATTGTCGTAATAACCCTGCCAAAAGACCGCCTTGCAGCTACAGGAGGATTATCAGGCAACTTATAGAGCAGATCCATGGAGAACGGAATAACTACCTGCATCGGATCAAGTAAATCGTGAAAATACTGCCAGGTTTCTATGATCTTGCCATCAATATCGTTTCCAACACCGGCCGCATTGGCTGCGAGTTGCTTGAGCACTCTGCTTGTCTGCAGCGTCGAGGTGTCCGTATATATTGTAAGGATGCGATCATCGAGCTGCTGTTCAAGGCCTTCCTTGATGGTTGTCGTCAATAGGGAAATGGGGCCTTCAAGTTTGAGGTATTCCGTAGCCCACCCCTCTGATGTTTTGACCTGTCGTTGGTATTCATAGGATCCCTCGGACAAAAGACTGCGAACCACATAGGCCTGGTCAGGATCATTTTTCCCGCGTGCCTCGAATGCTTTTCCTTCGCTGAAAATAACGGCCTTGTGTTTCAACTCGTCCGCCATCATAAGCAGGCCCTTTGGCGATACGTTGCTGAATGTGTGGTATGCTGTTTCCGGGTATATTTTCAGGGATTTCATCATTGTATTGGACTTTCCGCTACCTTGATGCCCTGAGTTTTTCAGTCCCAGATTTTCAGGTTTGCCATTTTCAAAGGTTAACAATCGACTGTCAATTGTGATCAAGGTAAGGGCGATGTTTTTTCTCTCCCCTGCGACACCGAGCTTGTTTACGAGATCGATCTTTTTTCTGAAAAGCTGCGGGTCCTGTGACATGTGCACTGCAGCTTTTACAATTTCCGGGTCCGGGGTCAAAGTTTCTGAAGTCGGGATTTGGCACCCATCATCGTAAGTAAAGGGGGTTTCAGCGGATTGAATTTTCAGTATGGCTTCGTCAATCAATTTGGTTATCGCTTTTTTTGAAGCGGCGTTTGTGCGTTTTTTTATAAGGGTGCAGTAATGGTCTATAATCCCCTTATCACAGTCAACCAGTAGCTGAATGATATCATTTTTAATGACCTCTGCAGCTTCTGGGAAATTTTGAGGCAGTTGTCCGATTAAGTCGTCTATCTTTTTGATTTTGTCATGTTCTTGGTTTTTCATCGTTTGTGCTCCTTATCCGTCCGGGTTCATGATTACACTTGATGCCCAGGACCTTTCTCTTCATTTTGTTCCTTGTCCTCAGTGTACTGCTTAATCCCGTCAAGCAGGCTGGACTTGGATTTTAGAAGAGGGGACAATAAGCTAAGGCTTGCCCCCAGAACACCCATGGCCCCAAAAAGCATTCCAACAAAAGCTGCCACAGCAGGGAGCCCACCTTCGGAGTTCAAAGTTGACTTGATGGTGTTTACTGCCTTGGCATCTTTGCCGATGGTAAGCATCTGCTCAGCTTTTTTTCGGTGAGCGCCCTTGGGTTCCAACTCTCCACGTTCCCATCGGGCAACGGTGTTTTGTGAAACCTGGAGTAGCCTTGCCCAGTCATTTTGACTGAGACCGAACTCCTGTCTGAGTGCCTTGAGTTTCTTGCCAATGTGTTCTTTTTGGTCCTGTGTCATTTTGCCATTCCTTTCCATTTACCAGGTACCCGGGCAGGATTTTTCGCACCTGTTGTTATGTGCAAATAAATATACGAACGTATGTGCAAATGTCAATACGTATTTTAAAAATTTTTTGAAGAATCGAGCATTTTTTTGTGCGAAATTGCAAGTGGGGTTTTTAGGGATGGTTAGCTTAAGCGTTTCTGATAAGGCTTTATATAGATAAGGGATAAGCGAGAATGTAGGAGATAGTTTGTCCTTATAAAATTAAAAAGTTATGTTTGATTGTTTTGTTTGTCACTCAAATATATTGTTAATATTATCAATATATTTAATAAGTTGTACAAAATTCATACATCGCTCATACAAATTTAAAAAAAACAAAAAAAGGGCTTACGGAAAAACCGTAAGCCCTTGATTTTACTGGTGGGCCGTGAAGGAATCGAACCTTCAACCTACTGATTAAGAGTCAGTTGCTCTGCCTAGTTGAGCTAACGGCCCGGGAAATTAAAAACAACTCTATAGCCGTGTTGCCGGAAGTTGTCAATGGATTTTTTACGGGCTTCTGGCCGGGGTCCTTATCTGCGGCGTTTTTCCCTGCGCTCCTGTTTCCAGGAAATCTGCTTTTTCTTTGCCTTGCCGGGCTTTTTGGGCTCCGGCGGGGCCGGGATGTCTCTGGGGTCAACCGTGTAGGTTCCGGCCCGGGCCTTTTGCCGGTATTGCTCGGCACTGTCTTTGGTTTTTTCCTGGTTTGCGGCTTCGGGTATTTTGGGCATGGCCGGGCCTGTAAAGGTTTCAGGGGGGAGGGCTTCGGCCAGATAGAGGTGCTCGCCAAACCGGGTGAATTCAATTTCCCGGGCTGCGGTTTTGGTGGTGTGGATGGTGAGCACCACCGGCTGGTTGTCTTTTCGACGGCCCAGTTGTTCTGCGCTTTGGTGATCTGCTGTGCACTCCACCGGGCTTTCTTTTGTCGCGCGCAGTCCCTTTTCTTTGACCGCAGGATAGGCCTTTTTGCGTATGGCGGTATACAGCAGCCTGGGCAAATCCTTGCAGGGCCGGACGGCCGGGAGTTGATCCCGGTTTTTGGCCCGGATGCGGTTGTCTGCGATTTCCACGGGCGGATCCGGGTCCACGAGCAGGAGCTCATTGAAATGGCTGCGGCGGATATGCCGCCATTTGTCGGTTTCCGAAAGGGCTTTGAGCAGTTCCTTGATGGTGACAAAGCCGTCCTTGTCCGGGATGAGGCCGAATTCGTCGGGCCGGCGCTCCAGGATGTAGGCCAGGATTCGGGAAAAGGGCTGCAGCTGCTGTTTGGGAGTCATGGCTTTATAAGGGAAAGATTGTTTTTGGCAAAAGTGCGCAAATTGGCTCCTGGTTCTTTTGCTGCGGTGCTTGACCGGTATGCCGGTCTTTGTTATTGTTTGTACCTTTAAAAATGCAGCCGTGTCAACCGGATTTAAGCGGCTGCCGGCTATGCAAAAGGGGGATAAATGAAATCAGATCCAAGATCCTATCGGTTGTTCCAGCGGGCCCGGGAAGTGATTCCCGGCGGGGTCAACAGTCCGGTGCGCGCCGGCAAGGCCGTGGCCCAGGACCCGCTGTTTATCGAAAAAGGCGACGGCTGCCGGATTTATGACGTGGAGGGCAGCGAATATATCGATTATGTCTGCTCCTGGGGGCCGCTGATTCTCGGCCACCGGCACCCGGAGGTGATCAAGGCGGTCCAGGACGTGCTGGCCCGCGGGGTGAGCTTTGGCGCGCCCGTGGATCTGGAGGTGGAACTGGCGGAAATGATCGTGGAAGCCGTGGATTCCGTGGAAATGGTGCGCATGGTCAATTCCGGCACAGAGGCCACCATGAGCGCGGTGCGCGCTTCCCGGGCCTATACCGGCCGGGATTTGATCGTAAAATTCGACGGCTGCTACCACGGCCATGCCGATCATCTGCTGGTGGCTGCGGGCTCGGGCGTGGCCACCTTGAATATCCCGGGCAGCCCCGGGGTGCCGGATGCGGTTGTGGCTCACACCCTGTCTCTGCCCTACAATGACATTGGCGCGTTTGAATCCCTGATGAAGGAAAAGGGCGATCAAATCGCTGCTGTGATTGTCGAACCCGTGGCCGGCAACATGGGCATGGTCGCCCCGGAGCCGGGATTTCTGGAAGCCCTGCGCAGGGAAACGGAGAAATGCGGCGCTGTTTTGATCTTTGATGAGGTCATGTGCGGATTTCGGGTGGCCTGGGGCGGGGCCCAGCGGCTTTACGGGGTCAATGCCGACCTGAGTTGTTTTGGCAAGATCGTGGGCGGCGGCATGCCCGTGGGCGCATATGGCGGTAAAAAAGAGATCATGGAGCAGATCGCCCCCCAGGGGCCGGTCTATCAGGCAGGCACTCTGTCGGGCAATCCCCTGGCCATGGCCGCAGGCATTGCCACCTTAAAGCAGCTGCAAAAACCCGGGTTTTACCAGGCCCTGGAGGAAAATTCCGCCCGGCTGGCAGAAGGCCTGGGCCGCATTGCCCAGCGGCTGGGCGTGGAAGTGACCTTAAACCGGGTGGGCTCCATGATGGGCATGTTTTTCACCCCCGGGCCGGTTCGCAATTTCGAGGAAGCCAAAACCTCGGACACAGAGCGCTTTGCCGCCTATTACCGGGCCATGCTGGAAAAGGGCATTTACCTGGCGCCTTCCCAGTTCGAGGCGGTGTTTGTGTCCGCCGCCCACGAAACCGCAGATATCGACGCCACCCTGGCGGCCGCAGAAGCCGTCATGGCCGGGCTCTAGAAAGAGATGGCCTCTTGAAAAATCCGCCCGGTATACCCCCGAAGGTGGCCACAGTGCATTTGATTGCCGTGTGCGGCACCGGCATGGGCGCGCTGGCTGCGGCGTTAAAGGAAATGGGCTATGGGGTCACCGGCTCGGATGCCAACGTGTATCCGCCCATGAGCACCTTTCTGGCCGAGCGGGGCATTGTGGTCAACCAGGGGTTTTGCGCATCGCACCTGGCCTATGGCCCGGATCTGGTCATTGTGGGCAATGCGGTGAAAAAGGACAATCCGGAAGCCGTATACGCCCTTGAAGCCGGGTTGCCTTATTGCTCCATGCCCCAGGCGGTCAATCATTTTCTTGCAGGCGACCGGAAGACCCTGGTGGTCTGCGGCACCCACGGCAAAACCACCACCGCCTCCATGGCCGCGTGGCTGCTGGCTGCTGCCGGGTGCGATCCTTCCTTTATGATCGGCGGCATTGTCAGCAATTTTTTCTCCAATTACAAGGTGGGAAACGGGCCTTACATGGTTATTGAAGGCGATGAGTATGACACGGCTTTTTTTGACAAAGGGGCCAAGCTTTTGCACTACCGGCCGGATGTTGTGATCTGGACCGGCGCGGAATTTGATCACGCGGATATTTTTGATGACATCGAACAGATCCGCTCGGTGTTTCGCACCTATTTTTTACAAATGGGGCCGGACCAGACCCTGGTGGCCTACGGCGCTGATGCCGCAGCAGGCCCGCTTTTGGCCGGCCTGGATTGCCGGGTGCAGACCTACGGCACCCGGGAAGAAGACCACTGGCGCATTGCAGCGGAAAACACAGCGCCGGGAAAAAACGCTTTTTCCCTTTTTTGCCGGGAAAAGCCATTCGGCGGCTTTGAAATGGTCCCGGCCGGGGCTCACAACCGCTTAAATGCCGGCGCTGCCGCGGCTGCCGCAGCAAATTTGGGCCTGTCGGCCGGGCAGATAGCCGAGGGGTTGAAAACCTTTGCCGGAGTCCGGCGCCGCCAGGAGATTCGGGGGGTGGCCGGCGGGGTTACCGTGATTGACGATTTTGCCCATCATCCCACTGCCGTGCGTGAAACCATTGCCGCAATCCGTTCGGCATATCCGCAAAGCCGTCTGATTGCCGTGTTTGAGCCCCGGACCAACACGAGCATGCGAAACGTGTTTCAGCAGGTCTATCCGGATTGTTTTGACAACGCGGATTTGATCTGCATCCGCAAGGCATCCCTTCTCCACAAGGTGCCCGAGGGTCAGCGGTTTTCATCTTTGCAGCTGGCAGCCGACCTGCGGAAAAAAGGCAAAGACGCCCATTGTTTTGATGATACCGGAAAGATCGTGGATTTTGTGGCAGAAGCGGCTGCAGCCGGAGACGTGGTGCTGGTGATGTCAACCGGCGGGTTTGACAACATCCATGAAAGCTTGCTGGAGGCCTTGAAGCATCCGCCGGAACCGGGCCCTTAAAAGCGCCCGGCAGCGGCGGATGCAGGGGGGTTATTCGGATTTCTGGTCCATTTCCTCGTCGCGCAGGACCCGGCGGAGGACCTTGCCAACCGGAGATACCGGAATGTCGTCTCTGAAATCAATGAATTTTGGGCGTTTGTAGCCGGCCATGTTCTGCTTGCAGAACTCCCGGATTTCCTGCTCGGTTACCTGCTCTCCGGGCTTGACCTGGATAAACGCCTTGACCGCCTCGCCGCTTTTGTCGTCAGGTACGCCCACCACAGCCACCAGCTGCACCTTGGGATGCTGGTAAAGGATGTCTTCGATGTCCCTGGGATACACGTTGAATCCGCCCACCAGAATCATGTCCTTTTTGCGGTCCGTGATCACGATAAACCCGTTTTCATCAATATGGGCGATATCACCGGTGAGAAAGTAGCGCCGGCCGTTTAGCTGCCGGAAAACAGCCTGGTTTTCCTCGGGCCGGTTCCAGTAGCCCTGCATGACCTGGGGGCCGGACACGGCCAGTTCGCCGTCTTCTCCCTGGGGCAGTTCGCTTTGGCCGGTTTCCAGGTCCACGATTTTAATGTCGGTGCCGGGCAGGGGCAAGCCGATGGTGCCGATTTTTCGGGCATCCCGGTCCGTGGGGTTGGAGGAGACCACGGGTGCGGTCTCGCTGAGTCCATAACCTTCAAAAATAACGGCGCCGGTTTTGGCCTCAAACTGCTTGCAGACTTCCGGGGGCAGGGGGGCGCCGCCGGAAAAGCATCCCATCAGGGATGTGAGATCGTATTTGTCAATATCCGGATGATTGGTAAAGGCCACAAAAATGGTGGGCACTGCGGGCATAATGGTGGCCTTGTATTTCTGGACGGCTTTTAATACTTCGGAAAAAGGCGGGTTGCCGGCCCGGGGATCAGGCACGCAGATCATTTTGCTGCCGGATCCGGCTGCTGAAAGCATGCACACGGTCAGCCCGAAGCTGTGATACCAGGGAAGGACCCCGAGATAGGTGTGAAATCCGCCTTTGCGCAGTCTTTCAGGCTTGCCGCCCTTTTCGTGCACCAGCCGCCCCCATTCCTCCAGGGCCTTGAGGTCATAGTAGAAATTGACGTGGGTGAGAGCCGCGCCCTTGGGTTTGCCCGTGGTCCCGCCGGTGTAGATGATCAGGGCCAGGTCCTCGGCCGGGTCGATGCTGACCTTCGGCGGTTCGGGCCTGGCCGCGGCCACGATGTCATCAAAACTGTGATGGGAGGGATCATGGCTTTCGGCCTGGGGAATCTTTTTGAGCAAAGAGCCCAGAATGGCCTTTACCTTGGGCAGATACGACTTGATATTGCAGTAGACAACGTTTTCCACGCTGGTGTTTTTTACTGCTTCCACGGCCGTGGGATAAAATTGCGGATGATCCATGCAAAAAACCATCCTCGCCCCGGAGTCATTTAACTGGTAGTTGAGCTCGGATGCCGTGTACAGGGGGTTGCAGGTCACGCAAACACCGCCGGCCTTCAGGATGCCGTGGAAGATGGCCGGGTATTGGGGGATATTGGGCAGAAAGATCGCCACCCGGTCTCCTTTCCGGATGCCTGCGGATGAGAGGAAATTGGCGATCCGGTCTGCGGTGTCCCTGACCTGGGCATAGGTGCGGGTCCCGTCGTTGAAGATCGTGTAGACCTGGTTGGGGTAATCCCTTGCTGCTTCGTCGATTACGTTGAAAAGCGGTTTTTCGTACTCTGCGGTATCGACGTCTGCGGCGACGCCTTCGGGCCAGCGATCAGTGGGCCAGGATGTGGCAACCATGGCAACTCCTTCTTGTGATAATGGGTTGTGGGTTGGCAAAGAAGACTTTTCAGGCAAGTAAACAACGATCAAACTACCATACAAATTTCCGTTTTGTCAAAGAAAACCCGCTTGGGAATCGTATGTTTTGATGCGGCGGATAAAATCACCGGCCTGGCTTTCATCGGTAATAATCCAGACAGGCAGGCGGGCAAACGGGTCCAGGTCAGCACAGGCGCTCTGGCAGCCTTCCACGGCCAAAACCATGGCAACATCCGGGTGATCCGCGGGCAGAAATTCGGCCAAACCGTCCAGTTCTTTTTGTATCCGGGCAACCATGGCCACTCTGTCATAATCGGGCTGGCAGCCACCACAGTACTTGAGCCCGATTTTTAAGGGGAAGATCAGCGGTTTGGTCATTTTTCAGGGATGCTATTTTTTGCGCCTGGCGGCCAGCTGTGCCTGCAAATCATCGATGCGGCGGTGATTGTCTTCGGAGCCGATATAGGAGCGGAAAAGCCATTCCTGGATTTGCATGGCTCCGTCCAGATTCTGGTCTGCAACCATATGGCTGAGCTGCTTGGTTTCCCGGAGGCACTGCCGGTCGTATCCGGCCATGTTTTGGGCGATTTCGGCAACCGGGGCCAAAAGCTCGCCTTCGGCAAACACCCGGCTCACGTATCCCATTTTTTCGGCTTCATCCGCGTCATAGATGCGGCCGGTCAACGCCACTTCCCTGGCCCGGCCCATGCCGATGATCCGCCACAGCGGATCCATGATGGGCGTAAGTGAAAGGGCGATTTCCCTCTGGCCGAATTTGGCCCGCGTGGAGGCATAGCGGATATCACACATCATGGTCAGATCAAAGCCCCCGGCAATGGCCGGGCCGCCCACCGCGCAGATCACCGGTTGCGGGCAGAACAAAATGGCGCGGTAGGCCTGGTGGAAAAGGCGGATATAGGCTTCATTGGAAACTTTTTCAAGTTGGCGGATTTCGTCTAAATCAAAGCCTGCCGAAAAGTAGCGCTCCCCGCCGGTAAAAACGATCACGTTGATGTCCGGATCAGTGCCGAGTTGTGTAAAAATCTCCCGGATTTCTTCAAGCACGTCAGGCGACAGGCTGTTTCCCTTGTCCGGGCGGTTGAGAGTGACAGTGGCAACCTTTCCGGCCACGTCCTTTATAAGGTAATTGTATGGCATTGCGTTTCTCCGTTGCTTGATCAAAGGGCGGGTGTCACTGTAAGTGATTTATCCATTGCATGAATCTGTTGTGGTGTCAAGTCGGCGGCAGGCACAAAAAGGCCCGGCTGGATCACGGGATCCAGCCGGGCCTTTTTTGTTGCGGTACGCAGAAGTAAGGTTTTATGGACTATTTCCGCATTTCCCGGATCCGGTCGAGCAGTTCGGCGCGCAGGTCTTCATCGGTCTGGGCTGCTGTGATGACCTCGTTGTAATCCTCGACGCTCATATCGGTTTGTTCAATGGCATCGGTGATTTTTTTGTTGATTCGGGTCTGGAGTTCCTGGGCCTGTTCAGAGTCTTCTGCCTGGGAGAATTCATCCTGATATTGTTCCCGGATTTTGGTGATTTCAGTGTAGGCCTCGGCGGTTTTTTCGATCCGGGCATCGGAGAAATCCGGGGTTTCTTTTTGCTGCATCTGCTGTTGCTGCTGGCCGGTGTCCTGGCTCTGGGCTGCGGCCGGGGCGCAAAGGAAAAACACCAGCGCCAGTGCGCAGGCAATGATGACATGATTTTTGGAAATGGTGTTCCGCATGAAAAATCCTCCTTGTTGTCATTAATTTTGATGGCACTGTAAAAGTCCAATCTCTGCGTTACGCGCAATTTCTCAGAATTTCACGTACGGCCAAGTACGCTGCATTCTTCGAAATTGCGCAAGCCTTGATCTTGAATTTTTACTGCGCCATCTATAATTAGATTTTTTACGGTTTTCTCAATCTTGGTTCTGATTTTGAATAGAAAGGAGCACAATATGTGCCATTTTGGGAAAACGTCCCTATGTATTCATTGATTTGTCAAGATTACAGGTGTTTGTTAATAAGTCAGAGGTTTTTCGAAATCCGGAAATTGTGTTGACATGCCAAAATGTCATGTATACATATGACACATGTGTCATATGTATCCAATGGAGCCAATGAAAAAAATTGTTTCCGGGTTGGGCCGGGTCGTCCGCAACCTGAGCCTGCGCGGGGCGCTGGTGATCTATGTTCTGGTACCCATGGCGGTGGCCGCCGCATTCGTGGGGCTCTGGAGTCTGCATGCCTTTGAGCGTCAGGTGGAAAAACGGATGCAAAAGGATCTGGAACTCGTGGCCAGGGCCATCAAACAGCCCCTTGGCCATGCCATCCAGCGGGAGCGGGAAGGCAGTATTTCCCAGGCCCTGGAATCGGCTTTTTCCATTGGCCGGGTTTACGGGGCCTATGTCTATGATGCCGAGGGAAATAAAATTTCAACCACGGGCAGACGCGAGCCCGAATCCCGGTCCGATGAGGTCAGCCGTCTTGTAAAAGACGGCGAGCAGCACGGGGAATATGGCGAGGTGGCCGGCAGGGATGTGTATTCCTATTTTGTGCCCCTAACCGATTCCGGGGGCAGGATTACAGGCCTGCTTCAACTCACCCGCCGCCGAAGCGATTTTCAGGAACAGATCCGGGATATCCGCTACAAGGCGGTGTTTATCTTTATCCTGGCCTTTACCGGGCTGACCGGCGTGGTTTTCTACGGCCACCACCGGGCTTTGGGGAAACATTTGAATCGGTTGTCAAAAACCATGACCCTGATTTCAAAGGGAGAGCGCAAGCAGCGGTTTTCGCCTGGCGGACCCAGAGAAATTCTTGCTCTGGGCGTGCATTTCAATGAGATGATGGACAATATCGACCGGGCGGAGCAGGAGATCCAGCGAAGGCGGGCAGAAAAGGAGGAATTGGAAAAAAGACTCCGCCAGGCTGAAAAACTGGCGGCCATCGGCCAGTTGTCAGCCGGCGTGGCCCATGAGCTGGGCACGCCCTTAAGCGTCATCGAGGGAAAAGCTCAGCGGGCTTTGCGCAGCCCGGACATGCCGGCTCCGGCTGCAGACAATATCCAGGCCATCCGCTCCCAGGCCCGGCGCATGGAGCAGATCATCCGCCAGTTGCTGGATTTCAGCCGGCGAAGTGAGCTGCGGCCCAGGCGGGTGAAAATGTCCCGGCTGGTAAGGTCTGCAGCCGCAGCACTAGAGCACGAATGCCGCCGGCTGAATGCGGGCATTGTTCTGGAGGGGGCGGACACACATGAGATGGAGGCCGATTCGGTTCAAATGGAGCAGGTCCTGGCCAATCTCATGAAAAATGCCGCCCAGGCCGCGCCGGACGGTCAGGTTCGGGTCAGCTGGGAGCGGCGGAAAGACCAGGCCGTGTTCTGCGTGGAAGACAGCGGATCCGGCATTGATGAAACCACACGGAAAAAGTTGTTTGAACCTTTTTTCACCACCAAGGCGGTGGGCGCGGGAACAGGCCTTGGCCTTGCCGTGGTTCACGGCATTGTCGAGGCCCATGGCGGGGAGATTCAGGTGGGGAGCAGTTCCATGGGCGGTGCCTGTTTTACCCTCCTGCTGCCGGCCGCCTTGTCCGTTGCCGCCCCTGGAGAGACAAAAGATGAATGATTCCCGGACTGAAGGCCAGAAAATTCTGATCGTGGAAGACGATGAAGGGCTGGCTGATCTGCTGGCCGATGAAATCACGGATGCGGGTTTTGAAGCCGTCTCGGTTGCCAGTGCAGAGGATGCCGAAGTCCGGCTGGTGGATTGGGAGCCGGACCTGGTGGTCAGCGATCTTCGCCTGCCCGGCGCCAGCGGTCTGGATTTGCTCAAAAAAGCTGCAGGCCTGCATGCGCCGCCTGCATTTCTTGTCATCACCGCATTCGGCACCATTTCCCAGGCCGTGGAGGCCTTAAAAGCCGGGGCGGACGATTTTCTCACCAAGCCGCTGGATCTGGAGCATTTTATGCATCGGCTCGTCCGCATCCTGGAAACCCGCCGGCTGCGCCAGGAAGTTGACCGGTTCCGGCAGATTTTTGAATTTGACAATTTTCATGGAATGTACGGCCAGAGCCGGTCCATGCGGATTCTTTTTGATCAGATTCTACAGATGGCCCCGGCCAGCGGGCCGGTGCTCATCGTGGGTGAAAGCGGCACGGGCAAGGAACTGGTGGCCCGGGCCGTGCATGCGGAAAGCGACCGCAGGGACGGTCCTTTTATTGCCGTCAACTGTGCCGGAATTCCGGAAAATCTCATGGAAAGTGAATTTTTCGGCCATACCCCGGGCGCTTTCACAGGGGCCGGCAAATCCAGGCAGGGCCTTTTCGAGGAAGCAAACGGCGGCACCCTTCTGCTTGATGAAATCGCGGAAATGCCCATGGGCCTGCAGGCCAAGCTTTTGCGAATTCTCCAGGACGGCAGCATCCGGCCAATCGGGGCAAACCGCGAAAAGCAGGTGGATGTGCGGATTCTGGCCGCCACCCACCAGGATCTGGAACAGGAGGTGAACAATGGCCTGTTCCGGCAGGATTTGTTCTACCGCCTGGAAACCTTTACCCTCAATGTACCGCCTCTGCGGGACCGGGCCGAAGATATCGAGCTGCTGGCCGGCCGTATGCTGACCCGGTTTGCCACTCAGATGGGAAAACAGGTTCACGGGTTTTCCGACGAAGCCCTGGCCCTTTTGCAGCAATACCCGTTTCCCGGAAACGTCCGGGAATTTCAAAACGCCCTGGAAAGGGCGGTTACATTCTGTACCAACAGCCAAATCAAGCCCGAGGACCTGCCGGCAAGGATCCGGGACAACGCCAAATCCCCGGATGCCATGGCGGATTTTCCCATACCGGCCCGGGGTCCGGACAACAGGCTTCCCACACTTGCCGAGGTGGAAAAGCAGTATATCGCCCATGTGCTGGAAAAAGTCGGCGGCAATAAAAAACGGGCGGCCGATATTTTGGGTGTTGCCAGAAGAACCCTGTACCGCAGGCTTGGGTGAGCACTGATTTATTTTTGTAAACACTGGGCCGGTTTTGTTCTTCGGCGGCCCGGGCCTCGTCCAGCACAAGGCTGCGGGTGACAGCCGCCAGCAGTTTATAAAAACCGGTTTCAGCGCCTTGTTCCATCTTTCCGGTAAAAGGCTCTATCCAGGCGCTTATGTGCTGCCGGACAAATTGATGGGGCAGCAGATCCCGCTGCTGGTGTGGGTATCGTCATCTGCGGCCCGACGGGCGGAATGAAGATAGGCCAGAAATCGGAACTCTGCAATCAGGTGGTCCGGGGGATTGCTGAAATCTTCGGCCATGTCCAGGCTGGTCCGGCGGTATAATACCACTGGAGCGGAGATGCCGGGTTCGGGGATAAAGCAATCCAGATCAGATTGGTCAGGGTGCCGATGGGCCCCAGGTCCAGGCTCTTGCACATCAGCCCGGCCCTTTTTGTCACTGGATAAAAATGTTTGGCCCCGAATACCGTGGGCAGCCAGGAAAGCAGGGTCAATCCCGCAGCGGTCGGGCCAAAAACTGGTATCCTGCCATGGGCAGTCCCCAGCATACCGCAACCTTTTTCTGATGACAGGAAGGGCAGAGATGCCGGCGTTTTCAGCAAAACGGAAGCAACTATGCATATGTGAAATTTTGTAAATGAAAATCAGAACAGGTTGGTATGATATTATGCAGGATGGGGGGCTGCAGGTCCTCTTTTGCTTTTATCACGGTGTCTGTTTTAATTAAATTAAGTCATATCATATCAGAGGCATTCTCTACTCAATTGTGTTTTCTATGGCCGCGATAAGGGCTGGAACGACTTCAAAGAGATCCGCGACCATTCCAAAATCTGCAGCCCTGAAAATTGGTGCATTTTCATCTTTGTTAATCGCCACGATTATCTTGCTGTTTTTAATGCCGGCCACATGCTGCATTGCACCGGAGATCCCGCATGCCATGTAAAACTCAGGGGCTACAAACTTCCCGGTTTGCCCCACTTGCAAATCATTGGGGACCCATTGGGCATCTACTGCTGCACGTGTTGCACCGACAGCGCCCTTGAACAAATCAGCAAGCCTTTCCAGCATCCTGAAATTTTCCGCGTTCCCCAGCCCGCGGCCGCCGGAAATCACCACGTTTGCTTCTGGCAGATCTGGTCGTTTACTTTCTGTTTTTCTGAATTCGATAAAGCGGGTTCTGGCAGGCGGGATGTCAAGATGCAGGGGTTCGATTTCGCTGCTGTTTCCTGCTGGAGTGGCAGGCTCGAACAGAGTCGACCGGACAGTCGCGACCTGGATTTCTGTATGCAGCCTGATTCGGGCCACAACGCTTCCCGCCCACATTTCCCGCTTAAAGCATTCACCGTCAAAACCGATAACTCCCGATGCCATTCCGGCTCCAATACGTGCTGATACGCGGGGCATGAAATCTCGTCCTGTAGTCCCGGCATCCGTGCATATTATAGCAGCATTGCAATGTTCGGCCACTTTTGAAGTTACGTATGCCCAGGTTTCAGCTTTATATTTTTCAAGAGCAGGGTCGTTCACGAGGTAAATACGATTCGCTCCGTAAATTATCAGCTGTTCTGCAACTTCCTCAACTTTATGTCCGATTATCAGTAAATTCAGCTTATACTTTAGCATTTCGCTTGCATCACGACCGAATGTAATTGTCCTAAGGGTCCTTTTACTGGGCATTCCCTCCTTGTGCTCTGCTACTATCAGTACTGCTGACACTTTGGTTTCTCCTTTAAAGCTCAATTTGAAAACGCCTTGTGCCGGGTAACAAAACCATTGAAGCTTATGTGGTTATTCCATTCTTTTTCAGGACTTCCAACAGATCGGAAACAGTTTCGAGGATGTAACATAATTTGGGTTTTGCCGGGACTTCCAGGTTTTGAACAATTACTTTGGGTGCAGTATCGATGTCAAGTTCTGATACGCTGAACATATCTATTTGTTTTTTATTTGCTTTGAAAATGGCTGGCAACGGGATATGACGCGGTTTATTGAGCCGCAGTTCGGCACTTATAACGCAGGGAAGTATAACCTCGACGACTTCGATTCCACCATCCACCTCACGATCTACCACGACTTTATTCCCGGTGAGTTCGATCCGGGTTGCGAAACAGGCTTGTCCCCATCTTAAATATTCAGCCAGCAGTTGAGCCACCTGATTATCATCAAGATCGATTGCCTGTTTGCCCATAAGAATGATATCCGGCTGTTCTTTTTCCACTACCTTTACCAGTATCCGGGCAGCTGTATCAGAGTCCAGCTCCCCGGGTGCCGTGATCAAAATACCCCTGTCCGCGCCCATGGCCAAAGCCCTTCGGATCTCATTTTGGCAATTCTCGGAGCCGATACTGACAACCGTCAATGTCCCGCCGTGAGCTTCCCTGATTCGCACTCCTTCTTCAACTGCAATTTCATCGAAAGGATTAATTGTGAACTGTATGCCCGATAAGTCTATTCCTGATCCGTCCGGTTTTATCTCAATTATAGAATCCGCGTCGGTTACACGTTTGACAGTTACAAGAATTTTCACTGTATCCTCCTTACCGTTGACCGGAACATTCATTTGTGCGGAAATGGTTTCAAAAAGTATATTCCACTCCCAGAATCAGAAATGAGTGGAGCAGGTCGCCGAACTCCTCCTCATCTTTTCCGGTATACAGGCATCCGATAGCAAAACATCGAGCATGGTTGCCCACGAAAAACTCCATCTCAGAATGTAATAGTCCCGAATTGTCATCTATGTTGTAGATATAGGAAAAGGAGAGATTCAGAACATTTTGGATATTATTTTGGTTGACCCGGAGGACCCCGTAGTTTTTCCTGAAAAATCTGATGCCAGGATCAGCAGTATGGCCGAGTGTCATCAGGACAAGGCTTTCAGGGGTTTCAATATCTGTATAGGCCTCATTTGCATCTTTTCTCAACTGATAATAAAGCTCAGCCTGTTCATCAGAATAACCGGCTTCATTGTATAAATATTCCAGGGCTAGGGTTGGCCCGGAGAGCAGGGTATGGGAGGCGCCAACAACAGCGGTGCTTTTCCATGAGGAGCTGTTTATGTTTCTGGATTGCATGGATGCATTGAATGGTGAGGTTTCATCCGGGACGGGATAGAGGGAATGGCTGCCGCGAGAAAAATTGAAATCCGTATACAGGAGGAGGGTATCACTGGCTGTCCAGACGCCGAAGGCGCCAATTCGGTCCTCTCCCCCTTCTTCATGAGAAAGGACCAAACCGGCAGAGCCTTGATGGCCGGAGTAATCCAATTTCAATGCATAAGTTTTTTGAAATTGTAGAGAATTGAATTCCTGCCGCCCTTCATCCGTATTGGCAATCAGAGAAATCGTCCATTCCATTCGGGGAATCCAGATCAGGCGGGCGAAATCCATGCCCGGAATTTCAATGATGGGATTCAAACGACCGTTATTTTGGAAAAATGGGTTGGATGGAGAAAATAGGTAGGATGGCCCCCATTGCAGGTTTTCCCTCCCATAGGATGCATACAGGGAACGAACGATCCGTAACCTCAGCAACCATTCATTAACATACCAATCATCCTCCCGGTCTTCATCTCCTTCTCTGGTGCCTTCTTCCCAGGCAAACCATCTTAGTTTCATCCTCGGCTTGGCCTTGAGATCCAACCTCCTGAAGGAAAATGCGATATCGGGCCGCAATTCCAAAGTGCCCAGGTAACGGGGAATCTGAAGAAAGCGGTTCTCCGGATTCTGGGTAGTACGCGCGACATCCTGATACGTCCCGTATACTAAGGTTCTCATAGTGAAATCCAGTTGGTCCGACAGCTGAGTCCAGAAACTGGTGTCCTCCTGGTTTTGGCCCACGCGGAAGACATGATCAGCGGAGGAAGCAGCGCATGGAATCGACAGAACAAGCCCATATGCGAGCTCCAGAAAAAATGCGTAGACAAGAAAAATGCGTAGAGTTCGCATCTATTTATCTCCGTAGCAAATTCAAGTTGAAAGCTGCATCAGGGATATTTTTCAGCTTTACCTGAGTGTAGACCAGGGTGGTTACCGTCTTCTTTACAACTTCATCGGTAATGATCATTCTGGAAATAAAAGGAATTGATGCGTCTTCGAACGGAATTCTATGATCATACTCGAAAACGGCGGATTTTAATAATTTCCCGGAGATCGTGAGGAAATCCGCTTTGACGCCCACAAGTCTCTTCTTGGAAACCCAATACCGGATTCGGCTGTAGGTGGTATTTTTGCTGGCAGCATTTAAACCGAGGACATGACAAGGTTCGCCCCGGAACACTTCTTCGGTAACCAATTCCGTTTTATAATCGCCTGCATAATCTGTTGAGGCGATGTCACCGTTGGAAGCCCCGCCCATCAGTTTCTGTCTTGGCGAAATGGGCACCGGTTTTCTGAGTCCCGGTTTTATGAACCACATATTTCGGTCCAGCATTAATATTTTTTGTCCCTTTACTTTAGGGGGGGCAATAAATTCCGCCAGGCTGTTATTTTCACGCGCCTTTACAAGGATTTTTCTTTTATGCAGTTCATTTCCTTCACGCGATTCCAGGTCAATTATCCATTCAATGCCGCCAATATTGCCTCTGGACCGGTCTGCGTGAGCAAGGATCACTTTCGGGGGCATTTCGTCAGACAGACACGGAAACGGGGTACTGATCATGAAAATTGAAAGCAAAACAAACAAAATTCTTCCCATTTTTGACTCCAGTTTGTCCATTTACGGCACCATCTGAAATCAGACTTTTTACGGTGCCATCAAGATTGTTTTGTTAAACATGTCCCAGGGCATTGACCACATTCTGCCCAGCGGCGCGCCTGGCTGGGAAGACGGCTGCAAAAAGTGAAAGCATAATCAGGACAAAAGCGTAAATCCCCATGGCTTGCGGAACCAGGTTTACCATCAGGGGAACCGGGGATGAGTTGCCCGGGGGAACGTAAGTGGGTTGGATGTACCTTATGACAATCCAGACCAATAAATTTAAAGCAATGCCGAAAACGCAGCCGAATAGTCCGATCAGTCCGCCTTCTATAGCAAAAAGGTTGCCTACAGCTTTTCTTTTCATTCCCAGGGCCCGCAGGGTTCCGATTTCTCTGGTTCTTTCAATAACCGCCATGCCCATGGTGTTAACGACGCTCATAATTACAATTGTCAGTACGATGATAAACAGGAACAGGAAGATAAGGTCGAACAACTCCTTTACTTCCGAATAGAAATTGGAAAGTTCATCCCAGGATCTGATTTCAGTTGCCAGTCCGGCTTCATACAGCTTTTTTTGAATTATCTTCTTCAGCGTATCCGTTTTTTCGCAATCGTCGAGCAGCACAACTATCCGATCCGCTTTTCCGGTATCGTAGAGAGAACGCGCAATGGTCAGGGGTATTCGCATGTACTTGTCATTCGTGGCTTCTGTTCCTGTATCGTAAAGCCCGGCCACTTCGATATCGAGTGCATTCATATGCCCCTGAAGAGTTGGGGACATGATCACTGAATAGTCCCCGGGTTCCATATCAAGAATTTTGGCGAGGCCTTTTGCCATTTCCACGCCGGAAAGTCTCTTTTTGTCCAGCCGGTTTCCTTTTATGGGCCGGAAAGCGCGCCATGAACCCTCTATCACTTTTACATCCTCCGGGATAACCCCCTGGGCAATGAATATGGTCGATATCCGGCCATTTGTGACGATGCCGGATATATCGAGCTGTGGAGTCGAGAGGAGTACATGTCTGTTCGAATTGAGCACCTCCATGCATATTCGGATTTCTTCCTCTGAAAACATATACTTGTCCGGATTGATGTTGCCTTTCTCCCTCCACCCTTTTTTGAAAATGGTCAGGTGAGCCAGTCCTTCCCCGCGAATGGCCGATTGCCTGAGGCCCCAGTACGTATAATCCATATAGCCACGGAACAGGCTGATCGCGGCAAACCCAATGGAAATTGCCAGGATCGTCATCAGGGACCGTCGCTTGTTCCTCAGAATATTTCGATATGCCACTTTGACCCATTTGAGCATTATGATTGTCCCTTTTCCGATATCCTTCCGTCACTGATCTCGATCAAGCGGTTACAGTGTTTAAGAAGACGCCTGTCATGCGTGGAAAATATGAAAGTGGTTTTCCCCTTCTGATTGATTTCACGCATAAGAGTGATGATTTTCTCAGAGGTTTCTGAATCCAGGTTGGCCGTAGGCTCATCGGCTATAACCAACAGGGGAGTGCCTATCAATGCCCGGGCAATCGCCACGCGCTGGGACTGCCCTCCGGAGAGCTTGTCCGGGCGGTGATGGATAAATCTGGAAAGTCCGACTTCCTCAAGGCGGGATCCGGCCGTTTTCTTTGCCCGGGAATACGATTCACCTGAGATTTGCAAGGGGACCATAACATTTTCCAGTGCGGAGAGAACCGGAATCAGGTTGAAATTCTGAAAGATGAATCCTATGGACCGGTTGCGAACTTCGGTGCGCTCGTTATCCGAAAGAGCATTGAGCTTTCTGCCGTTGAGAAAAACCTCTCCTTCAGTCGGCTCATCGATCGCCCCGATCAGGTTGAGCAACGTCGTTTTCCCGGAACCTGAGGGCCCCCATACGGCTACAAATTCTCCTGGATCGATTTGCATGTTTACCCCCCTTAAGGCATGAACGATAGCCTTCCCAAGACGATAATCCTTCCGGATTCCAATTGTTTTTACCAGCGCCATGGTTCATACTCCTGCACGATTCTGAATCCAAACACTTCTGTCTTTGTTGTATTGCGGGCTCATCCGATATCAGGGATTATCCAGCTTACCGGCTGATGCGGCGTATTTTTTTGCTTTCACATCATTGCCCTTTTCCTTGTAAAGTTCTGAAAGACTCGAGTAGATATCCTTCTTCAGGCAAGGGGCCAGTGAAATTGAATTATTTTGAAGCTTTGCTGCGATGTATTCAAAATCCTCTATGGCAATGTTTTTTCTGTCCAGAAAATCCGGCATTCCTTTTGAGTTGAAAGCCCTTGTCAATCGTATGGAAACATTGTCCGGGTCTTTGCGGGCCGCTTTGTCCATCATTGCAATGCCATTATTTGCGTAGGAACTTTTCTTTATGGGATTCCAGGTCGTATTTGCCATTAATGTTGTTGCTCCCCCGAGATAGCAGAGAGTTACAGTATCCTCCGGGTTTCGTTCATGCGCTTTTTTCAGCCATTGCAGAGCTTTGGGCGCAAAAGTGTCCGCATCCTCCGTTGCCTTGATGTGGTATGCTATACCGATTGCTTTGAGCAGAGCATAGTTGTCCTGAGTTTCATCCAATCCTTTTTTAAATTCTTCGATTTTTTTGTTTAACTCCTTTTCGTCAAGGTCGTGAAGCCCCTGCCACTCCGCGGCTGTGGAAATGCCGGCAAACATAAAAATTCCAAGAGCCAGGACAATGAATACCCGCAGACCAATTGTTTTTGCGCTTTTCATTTCATTTCTCCTTGTGAATTTTTGCAGTATTTACAAACAGTATTCGATCCACGACCCGATCTTTTCGTGTACACAAAGCAGAATCGAGGCATGGTTGACATCTTTGATCATAACGATTTGCGAGAGGGGAGAGAGTGACTCCCCTGGCGAAGCAAAAGCGATGACTTTTTCCGGGTCTATAAGTTCGTCTTCACTTCCGATCCACAGGCCGACCGGGCGATCAATACAGTTGAATTGTTCGTGGGGTGAAAAAGGCGTAACCGCCTTGGCCATGTTTACGGTATAACAATCAACCATTCTGGGATCATTTTCCAGGACCTCCCGGGGATAGTTAAAATGGACGGCACGGCGATGTCCGTATAATAATCCTTTGCTTAACGCATGCAGTATGAAGTAACGGAGGTTGACGCTTGAAAATCCCTTGCTGCCTCTGGACTTGGAATTTTCGGACCTGAATCCGAAATTGGGGCTTACAAATACATAGGCCGACACCTCGTTATCAGACTCCATGCTGAGGTAATTGAGAACAAGCCCGGCTCCCGAGGAATGCCCTCCGAGAAAAACCGGAAGAGATGGATATCTGCTCCGTGCAAATTCAATGGCTGTGGATACATCTTTCCAGACCTGTTTGGTACTCGGGCTATCGCCCCGCCTGCCCCCGGACATTCCATGGCCGCGGATGTCAAGGGTATAGACCGCGATTTGATAACCGTCGCGCAGTCCCGTTCCCAAATGGTGATAGCCGGCACCGCCATGCGCTCCGCCTCCGTGGTAGAAAATCAGCACGGCAGCCGGATCTTCCGGGACATAGGGTCGGGCTGCAAGCGCCACACCATCGGTGGCATAAATGTATTCCGGAGAAGTTATGCCCTCATTACCTGCGGAAATGAGTTCGTTCAGGGAAAAAGTCATAAAGGCATTCCTCGCCTGTAAAGTGTGGCGGGCAAGATTCGTACAATTACCAATCGCTTGATAGCTCGATGAGTTGTGAGTGCAGATCCTGAATGGTTGTAAATTCGTCAAATTGCAGTTCTTCGGGCCTGGTGACCTTTGTATAAATCTGTTCGCAGGCAACAATCAATTCGATAACATTCAAGGAATCGATTCCGATTTCGGTTAGCGTGGAGTCGGGAAAGATATCTTCTTTGTTCAGTATTTCCTTTGTTTCGCTTATCAATTGTTCCAGCATTTCATCGATATTCTCGTAAACACACTCGGTCATTGCTCGCAGCTCCTTCCGGACAAATGTGGTGAATAATCTTTCGTTATAGAGTCAATTAAATATGCTCTGGTCTGATTCCATGATTGACATATCTTCAGATTCGAGTATTTCCGCCTTGCTGAAAACATCGGGTAAAATATTATTGATAAAGAAACGAGTGGAAATGATTTTCCCCTTGTAGAAGGAGTAATCTGGATCACCCTCATCAATTTTACCGATCGCCCGGGATGCAACTGCAGCGCTTTCCAGCAGCAGCCAGCCTATGCAAACCTCGGCCATCATTTCCAGAAAGCGGGTGGAAACTGCGAATATGAGCTCTATCTTCTTTTCTTTCACCCATCTTCCCATTAAGGCATGGGTTTGCACCAGAACCTCCAGGCTTCTGGCCAATACCTTTAATTCGGACGGAAATGGACACTTCTTTTCTTGATCTAAAAATCCTCTGATTTCTTTTACAAAGATATCGAAAAGTCTTGAACTCCGGCCCATACCAATCTTTTCACGGATCAGATCGGCGGATTGGATAAAATTCGTACCTTCCCATATGGACAATATTTTGATATCGCGGGCGTATTGTTCTACAGGGTAGTCCTTTGTATAACCATATCCGCCGTAAACCTGTATCGACAGCTCGGCAATCCGCCATGCCTGGTCTGAGATGTAGGCTTTGGCAATCGGGGTTAAAAGATTGACAATCCCTTCATGGATGGCAATTTCCTGTTTGTCGACATCATCCGTTCTTGCGCGCAGAAATTGATTCATGCTGTAGTGGTAGGCAAGCTTGTAAATAAGCGCCCGGCACCCCTCGACCTTGCTTTTCATTTCCAGCAGCATGCGGCGGACATCCAGATGTTTGATGATAGGAACTTTCGCAGCCCTGGGATTGAAAGACTGCCTGAAATCGGTCCCCTGAATTCGGTTCCGGGCGTAATCCGCGGCATTTAGGTAGGCGCTCGATGCCATTCCCAGCGCATAAATGCCTGTGGTGATGCGAGCCTCGTTCATCAGATATAGCAGTTGCCGAAGTCCTATATTTTCTTTCTCGCCGAGAAGATATCCTTTGCAGGGTCCGTCTTCGCCGAATGTCAGCTGGGCTGTAACGCAGCCATGCAATCCCATCTTGTCCTCGAGACCGACGCAGCGAACGTGGTTATCCTCATTGCCTGATGACTCGCATCCGGCCCGAAATCGCGGAACAATGAAACAGGATAGCCCCATCGTTCCTTCTATAGCGCCGGCTAAACGGGCGACCACTATGTATACAATATTTTCCGTCAAGTCATGCATTCCGGCTGAAATGAAAATCTTGCTACCTTCGATTTCGTAGGTGTTATCCTCTTTTGGGATGGCTTTGGTCCGAATGTTGCCCACATCAGTACCGGCATCCGGTTCTGTCATGCAAAAGCATGCACTCCATCGGTTTTCGGCAAGCTTCTCACAGAAGATGCTTTTGAGTCTTTCGTCCCCGAACAGTTCTATAAGGTAAAGAGCAGGGACACAGAACCCGGAATAAGTCATGAATGAGGGGTTTGACCCCAGGAACATCTCGTTGACGGCTTGAGAGATCAGGTATGGCGCACCCATACCACCGTAGGCTTGAGGGACAGCAAGTCGGCCCCACTGGGCACGGCAGAATTCTTTCCACAGTGGAGGGAACGAACCTGGAAGACGGATTTTTCCATCATCTTCAATTCCACAGCCTTCCCTGTCACTCTCCTGGTACGCAGGGCCAAGATTCGTATACGCAAAATCACGGGCAGCGTTTAGTATGTCCTCTACGAGAGGCCGGTTGAAATCCGTGTCTGCAACATCGGAAAGTATAGTTTTTTCGATGTCCAGGTACTCCCACAGGAGAAAATTGATCTCTCGCAAATCGACCTTGTAAACATTTTGACTGGCCATTCTTACTCCGATTTTGTCCGGGTTGAGTCAAAAAACTTCATCTCGTTCTCGATCATTTCTCCGGCCTGTAGTACAACTGCATCCTTTCCATATGCTCCAACGATTTGCAAACCGATCGGCATGCCATTGGAATGAATGCCGACCGGCAGCGCCAGGCAAGGAGATCCTGCCAATACCGCCAGGAAATTGGGAACAGCAAGCTTGAAGAGTTTGTCGGCTGATAAACCTCTCCCATCAGGGCTTCGTACAGGAGGAGCGGTCGTCGGGAGGGCCGGCAGTATCAACAAATCGAATTTTTGAAAGAAAAAGTTGATCATGACGCGGATTCCCAGCATTTTTTCATAAGCCTGCATATAGTCCCGGGTCGCGAAGTCATCCGGAATATGCTGAATAAAACTCAAATCCGGATTAGCGACCCTGTGATCGGCCAGATACCGGTTTACGCTGTATTTCAGGTCGGTCCCTACAAGGGTTCTCAACGTAGGCGACAGTTCCTTGCTCATGGGCATCCGCTTACGCTCCCAGGTCCCGTCATTCTTCGATAACAAGGATGCAACGGACCGGGCCATTTCATCGATTTCTTCGTCCAGTTCGATCTCGCTCCAAAAGTCGATCAATGCACATTTATACCCTTTGGAAGGCGCATTATCTATTTGGGCCTTCAGGGGCGTAAATCCTATCATAAAGGGATCCCTGTAATTGAAGCCTTCGATGATCGGCAAAGTTAGTGAAATATCCCTTACAGTGCGGGTCATTATGCCGGGTGCCAGCAAGGCGCCGTTTACCGGAGTGCCAGCCCGGCTATGGCCTTTGGTAGATACTCTGCCCAGAGACGGGCGAAAGCCGCATATTCCGCAACAATGCGCTGGAACACGGACAGAGCCTCCCAAATCACTTCCGATGGATAGCGTAGACATCCGGGCGGCCAAAGCGGCTCCGTTTCCACCGGATGATCCACCTGGGGTGCATGCAGTGTTCCAGGGATTTTTTGTACTGCCATAAAGTTTGTTGCTGGAAAGATGACTGAATCCGAATTCTGAGGTGTTCGTTTTTCCGAGGAGAATGCCGCCGGCGGATTTCAGTTTCTTCACAATAAAAGCATCCCTGACTGGAACATGATCCTTAAAATAGATGGAGCCGTAAGTAGTACGGATGTCTGCTGTATCGAAAAGGTCCTTGACGAGAAAAGGGATGCCATGTAAAGGCCCTGCAATTTGTTGCTTCATCAATTGCTTCTCCGCCTTGCGGGCGGATTGAAGTGCGCTTTCGGCAGACAGGGTAACGATTGCATTAATATCCGGATTTTCTTTTTCTATTCCGATTAGTTGCGCTTTCACTAATTCAACAGGAGAGATCTTTTTTTCCAGGATAAGCCGGGATAAGGAAAAAGTGTCCTGGTCGATTAAATCATTCCGCTTCATTTGAGTATCCATTTATAAAACAGGTTATCCCTTCGTTCAGCAGGAGTCTTAAAGTAATACAGGTTCTGTCTGATCTGTTCATATATTCGTGGCCAGTTACCGGGGCTGGAAAAGCAATCGGCTACTTTCCTGCATTTTTCCAGATCAGAGTCAAAATTGCAGGTCCGGGGTTTGATGCCTTTTTGCGGCCAGCACGATATGGATGGATTCGCATCGTTATGGTTCGAAACCTGAAGCAATCCGAGTCTTCCACCGGCGCCTAGCGTGAGGGATATAAGCCCTGTTTCTTTTAATTCGTCCTTATACAGGGATAGTTCCAGAAGTGGCTTCAGTGTCATATAATGCTTTGATTTTGTTTCGCATCCTTTCAACCAATTCTTCGGTTTGTAAGGATCTGGCAGTGTCTGGCGAAAGCCTTTGAGCATTTGATCCGACCATTGCACGGGCAATTCAAAGCTGACAATTTTGGAATGTAATTCGGATTGAAAACGCATGATGCAATCAGCGCCTTTTTGTATACACTCAAGAATTCCATTGATTTTTTCCGGCTGGCCGAATATTTGACAGTCATTTACGATCATCATGCCGGCTTTCAGCCGGTCACGGGGAATTTTTTCCAGGTAGGCAACTGCAAAACCTTCCTGTGCGTTCAAGCTATTGTCTTTCCGCTCTGCGTTAATGGCATTCAGGCAATATTGCTGAAGAAACCTGGGGGTCTCCAGTAGAAGTACCAATGAATTCCTGTCGCCTGATTGTAGAAAATCCAGTACTGCTGCATAAAATCCCAGGCAGGCAAGAGAGGAAAACCGAACAGACGCCTTCGGGAAAATCCTGCAAACAGCATGAATGAACGATTTCGCCTCTGGAGCAGTGAAGATAAACAGCTCGGAAGAACTGCTCAGGATGATTGACTCGGGCTGCAGGGTTGAACAGCCATGCTGATCCCGCACAAATGAGTCGAGAAAGGCTATCAATGATCCGTCATTTCCGAGAAGGTCGTCGCTCAGGCGGTACCGGTAATCACGAATTATGGGGATTTCTTCAATCACGCGGTTATTCCTGCTTGCTTTGATCTGCCAGTTTCGCGAAGTGGCAGGCTTTTTTGAATTCACCTTTTTCCTTTAGTATGGTCGATAATTTTCTGTACACGTCTCCCATAATCCGGGTAAAGTTCGGGTTTGGATTTTTCTTGTACATTTCGGACAGGATCAGAAAGTCTTCGTATGCATCATCCCGCCTCTTGTACATAATGGGTAAATCAAAATTATTCAGCCCCCGTATAAGATGCAGGATAAAGTTATTCCTGTCCTTTTCAACGGCACGATCCAGATATTCGAGCCCCTTGTTTACATAACGGACCATGTTGAAGGCGCATAGAGAATCCCGCCCTTTCATGGTGTAAGAACTTCCCAGATAGGATAGTACAATCATGTCTTCACTGTTTTCCTTGCGTGCGGTCTCCAGTACATCCACTGCATTGTTGGGCGCCCCTTCGACTCCGCATACTGCCAGGTTGTGCCACGCCACGCCAAGCGCCTTCAGTTTTCCAAATTCAGGTACATTATTGCGGATTTCCCTTTCGCAACATTTTACGACTTCCTGAAGCGTTTGCCTCTCCATCGTGCTGTACGGGGGAATGGAGCATTCCGCTCCGAGTGCCGGTGATAAAAAGGCAAAGACCATAAGCGAAACAAGGGCACCGATAAAACATCTATTCTTGTTCGAATAAGTTTTCATTGCTTCCATAGAGTCACGAAATCCGGGAAACTGTGGCGCAGCAGGGAGACTGGCTGCCATCCAAGCCGGTTTCGGTATTCTGCAGGTCCTTTCTGAAAATTTCTACAAGCCTTGTTTCATTAATATCCTGAACACCCGATCGGCTTCTTAAGAAAAAATCTTTCATCACCAACCGTTTAAATGTCCTCGAGGCATAGTAACTGTTCAGCAGATGCCTGTCCTTAGCACCGTCGGCGTCAGAGCCGGAATAAAATATCATGCGGGACAAATTCATTATCATTGGCATCATTTGGGATCCCTCTATGTGCATATTATTCTCCGGATGAGGAATCGCAGTTTCCAAAAGGGGCATGAAACCGAACCTTCGCCACATCGCGGTAGTATAGTTGAAGGAATAACTGGCTACGATGACCACGCCCTGTGAAAGTAGATAATCGAGTGCACATTTGAACAAGCCCTTGATCAGTGCCTGGTTGTATCGATAATTCCTGGCGACGGAGAATTTTCCGATTTCTCCCATCCGGCCGCACTGTTTAATCGAATCGCATGAAATTCCGGATTTTTCTTCACTTTGCAGCCCCCAAACCGGATGATCTATGTATACACACACAGTGCCGATCGGTACATCCCGGTCATAGGCGATAAATCGGTGTATATAAGGGATGCGTTTCTCATCTCCTTTTCTGTATTTCTTTTTGATCTCCTCAAGACTCAATGACTGATCGGATTTTGAATGCCGCCTGTGTTCATTCAGGTACTGCTGAATGAGCAGTTCATAAAAATCTTCCACTTTCTTTTTATCATCTGGGGAGATCCGGAAAAATGTATACCCCTTGTATTCAAAAGTCTCCGGTAGCCTGCTGATCGGCCATAAACTGTGGAAGTGGAAAAATAGGGTCGAAAATATTCCAATCACCATTAACCCGAAGGGAACCAGGATGAAGGAAAGATGCGGTATGAATATGAAACTCGAGATAGCTGCGGTTATGTATAGAACAGTCCACAGAAATGAGGTCGTCCAGTGTAGAGAAAGCGTATCTTCCTCCCCAAGAGTATAGGCAAGTGTAAACGGACGCCTGTTCGCAATCGAAACTATGGCCAGTACGGCGAAGGAACTGTAAATGCAAGGAGCAATGAAAGCAATCCAGGTAACGGGGATCCCGGCCAGGGTTATGGAGCCTATAATTAAATAAAGGATTATGGTACCGACCATGATATTGGGCCTGATACCGATACGCCTGTATTTCCGATAAATGAACAGATATAGGAAAAGATTGACCAGCCAAAAAGTTTTAAGCGGAGTAAAATACACGTTGAAAAAGGAAATCAGCCCTATGGCAAGATTGCCGACCATGAGAAGAACCACCCGCTTCTGACGTTTCTCTGCAGGGCTGTATTCGCTCGGGCCCCAACCCTCTTTAATTTCATCCTTGCCTGTACTCAATTGGAAACGTCTCCGGTAGGATCGAAATTTGTTTGCAGGATTTCGATGCGCCATTGTGAAAGCATCTGAATGAATTGATGAAAGACGTGTAATGTGGATGATTTCGCAAAACAGTCCACATTGATACTGTTATCTCCCATTTCCTGGGGATGTCGGATGAAACTGTCCCTTATGGCAAGAACAGAAAACGAACGATCCCGTAGCTTTTCGAATTCGGAATTCACATCGAGGCACAAAAAAACTTTCTCGTGAAGCAAGGTCGGAGTAAGACGGGCGCCGCTCGGCATGGCAATTTCAACAAGAATAAAGTCAAGCTCCTCCATTTCTTTCAAGACAAGCTTGACCATGTGACTCATCAAATCGAAGTGCTCGAAGAAATTTAGATATACTGGTATTCCACGGATTCCTCGGAAGCCGGACGCATTCCGATAATCACTTTCGGAGCTGAGGGGGAATCCGCGAAGGCTTGCAAGCGTGGCCTTTCCCCCATAGGGCCTCCCAGTCAAACGGCCGGTAAAGGACATGTGGAGATGAGTCATATTTTTCTATTTGTTAGCATTTGGATTATTTGCATAACCAGAGCCAAATCGGACCTGATTGGATAAATTCCTGTCCAGCATAAGAATTGTATCGGGATTGACCGCTGCCTCGAGCATCGAATAATACCCGTTCAATGCCAAAGAACACGCGAGATAGGAGCTTTCCAGCGGTTTGCCCGAAGAATCCAGCGGAGTATTGTTTAGAATCGAAAGCCATGGGTCACTGCCAAAGCAATGGCCCCATTGCTTGTGATCGTTTGGCAGAACATTATATTTGTTCAGAACCGACTCCAGCATTTGGCGAATGCGTTGGGGAAACAATGGCAGTGTAATTGTGTTGCCGGGGTAATTGACCGCCGCTTTCCGTATAGCAATGGCAAATGCCATCATTGTGTTGTGTCCGGAGGCAAAACCGGTGATCAATCCATCCTTGTTCTCCGAAACTTTTTCGATCAGCAGGGTGGTTATGCCAAACCCGGAATGTTCCCAGTTTTCATTATAGATCCAGAATTCAAAATTATAGACATTGGCGTCAATAACACTGATCAGGACAAAGCGGGTATCAGGATGCTTTTGCAGGTGATACCGGATCGCATATCCCCAGGAAGCACATTCGTAGGCATTTATGAATGCAACTGGTATGGGATGGGAAATAATTTCCGCTACAGAATTGTTAAAGTTCGAAACCTTGATATCTCCAACTGTGAAACATGTGTTGACAATGGTTGAACATAAGTAGTGGCCGGAAATCGACTCTGGTGAGACATCAGGCACCAGGTCCAGCAATTGACGGGCCTGCCCTCCGACTTTTCCCGAGAAATGCGCCATCGTATCGGATATGCTGCTGTTTGAAGATAGCAAAGGGCTGTTCAGTTTCTGATAAAACAATCCCTTTATAAGGAAAGAGTTCAATTTTTCCCTCTTTTGCTGTGTATTTCAAAGTAACATCGGTAAGAACTTCCTTCCATTTTACTAAGCCCCATCAGATCTCTTTGATCGTGCCAGTCCCGGACACCTGCATTTGCGACAATATGGATTAAGCTTTCGTTGCAGGCGAATTTAAGCGCCAGAACCTGGTCAACCGAACTTTTTGTATTATGGCTATTCCGGGATAAAGAAGTGGATATGCAAAGAAGGTTTTCCAGTGCATCTCTTTGATGGTTGAGAAGCGTTATCCGCTTTTCATCAAGAAGCCAGAATACATGTCCGATAATTGCCCGGACAAGTCTCGGGCGGCAAAGGGTCAAAAACGTATTTACACCTGTAAGTCCGCCTCTGGTTAGTTGATTTTCTTTTCTGGCGTGAATTTCGCCTTTGACATTGCCGAGGAGGATGCTGCCGTCAAACCAGCGCTCTCCGACCGGTTGCTTGTCCAGTTTGTTGCATTCATCCGGACCTATAAGGAAAGTCAGTGGTATGAAGGATGTTCCCCTGCGAACCACAATTATTGCAAATCCCATTTTGTTTGCCGAAATCGCATGAATTTTATCGATAATCAGTCTGGGATTTTTCTCCTCCACAATCAGTTCGGAATTCCAGTTCAATAAGTTCGGACCACCTGTATCGGTCATGAGGAAACATCCGGTTAAATCGCTGGCGACCCATTTTTCCATCTTTTTTTGTTGATCTTCATTTCCCGAAAGGCTCAGCATGATAGAGCCGAACAGACCAGTCAATTCCTGGAGATACGGACCAATTCCATGTTTTCGAATTCGCTCCAATAATTGCTCAATCGCCTGGAGCTGAACAAAATCAAAATGCTTCTGTCTTGTCATGCGGTCGGGTTTTTTCTGTTCGGCCGGCAAATTAAAGCTATCCTCTATAATCATTCTGGCGTCCAGAATACGTACACATCCCTTCTGGATGATCCGGCGCAATGGATCTTCCACCAAACCGATTTCATCGAGAAGATTAAGAATTGCATTACTTGATCTGATCAGCATAAAGCGCTCTATCCGTGTTTTGAAAATTTGCTGTTCCGGAATGCCCCATTGGATCGTACCGGATTTTTAACGGTTTAAATAATGTACTGCTTCGCATCCGGAAGCGATAAAAACCTGGAAACCGAATAGCTGTAATTGTAGGCGCCGCAATAATCGAAAATGAAATAATCGCCTTATCCCGGCTTAGGATTTCCTGCCGGGATAAGTCCGAAAATATCATCTTTCGAGCAGGATGGACCTACTAACAGCATCCCGCCGGATAGCGATTCCGTTTCGGGAACGGCTGAATGAACCCGGGGTTTTTTATACCTCCTGAAAACATTTTCCGTTTTCGCCAGCAGAAAATTGTGAGTTATGCCTCCGTCACATATTCCAAATGCCTTGCCGTCGATTTCTTTATCGTTAAGCATACGGGTCAAATAGTATCCTGCACTGCCGAACACTCCCCTTCCGGCTTCATGGACGAAATCAATATGTGAAGGCAGTCGGGAAAGATGTTCTCTGTAGGTAGTAAAGTCAATACCTTCATCGCGCCATTTTTCACTGAATCCACCGCCAAGGTTAACAAACGATATGGCGTCGCCGTATTGGGTCTCAACTTCGGAAATGATTTTTCCGATTGGAAGCAAGGACAATTCCGCCTTTTCCCTGAAGCTGTAGGAGCCGTTGAAGATATGCAGCCCCCTCAAGACGAGGCCCAACTCACGAATCATCCGGATGGCCTTGCAAACCGTCTCCCAGTCCATTCCGAAATGATCCGGACGAAAAGCGACATCCCGTGAACTGAATTGATTAAGCAGCGAATTGTTTAGACGAAGAATTATCGGCTTTATCTCTGTTTTTGACATGAATTTTGATAGTTTTTCTATCTGTTGCAGGTTATCCGCTACTATCGTCGCTTTGGAGGCCAATGCCGCCCTTATTTCTCTTTGACCGCAGGAAGGGTTGTTTAGAAAGATCTCTCCGCTTGTCCCGATGACATCATTTAATTCCTTGAGAGATGCGACTTCAATCCCATTGCCCATGACATGATTGCAGCGGGTCAATAACTCGACGCAGGAATTGGCTTTAAAAGACCCGATTAAATCCGTGCCCAGGTACTCTTTCAGGTCTGTGTAATTGTTGATAACTTCTTCTACTATGTATACATAGCAGGGGGTTTCGAATATCCTGGGATTTTCAATGATGTTTTGGATTATCAGTTCAAAGCCTCGCATTTCTACCTTCCAGGGATTGTGTATGGATTGCTCTTGTATTCCTCAAGCAAGCACTTTTTATCGACTTTACCAGTACTTCCATAAGGAAATTCATTAATGAAAAATATTTCTCGGGGGCTGTAATCCGATTCGAGCGCTTCTTTGAGCCAGAATAATAATCTATCTCTTTCAGCCGGATTGTCTTCGGATAATTCTACGAAAGCACATGCGTATTCAAGCCCATCCCTCCTGGTTTCACCGACTACGCTTACCATGCGTGCATTATCATGCTGGTTTATGACTTCTTCTATTTCTGCCGGATAAAGACAATATCCCCCTTGCTTGATCAATTCTTTTGCTCTTCCCTTGAAATAGAAATATCCATCCTCGTCTCGAACAAACAGGTCTCCGGTCTTCAGCCATTTTTCATCCCGATATCTGCCCGGGTAAAGCCGACAGACGCTTGATTCGTCTTCATGGCAATAACCCTGCATAACAGAAGGCCCCCGAACGAAAAGTTCACCGATCTCATTTGGTGGAGCTTCCTGATAGATGCCCATGTCATTTGTTTCTTCGTCCAAGTCTGCCGGTCCATTCTTCACGAGAACGCGCGCATCCAGTCCGGGGATTGCTATTCCGACCGACCCCATTTTTCTGTAGAGATCCGCTGGTGGAAGATAAAGGGCACGTTTGCATTCGGTAAGACCGTACATCGGGTAAATCTCCAATTTCGGCAGGAGTCTTTTTAATCCCTTGATCGTTTTGGTGCTGAGGTGTCCTCCCGTATTGGTCAGTTTCCGAAGTTCGGGAATATCGTTTTTCCGGTACTTCAATATTTTTTCAAACATCGATGCCAGTGAAGGTACAACCGGAAGTACTGAAATTTTATATTCATTTAATAAGTTAATTACTTGATAGGGCTGGAAAGGCGCTTCGTATAGCACAGTTTGTAGGTTAATAGCGAAGGAAAACAAAACTTGATATAAGCCATAATCGAATGATAACGGGAGAATATTAAAAATGACATCTTCCTTTTGAAGACCGAGATAAGAAATGATCGAGTACATTGAGAAGACAATATTACTGTGACTTAGCATTATACCCTTTGGTTTGCCCGTACTTCCGGAGGTATAAACAATCAAGGCGAGATCAGCTCCGCTGACTACAGGGTTGTTTTTTAAGTCGAGAGGAAAATTCTCCTTTTTATAACTCCGAAAAGGCGAAAGCGTTTTTATATCCGGATCCAAGAGATATTTTGCATTGCTGTCAGCGGCAATATTTAAGATGCTCGCTGGCTTTAAAGTATTTTTTACAGGGACGACAACCCCGCCTCGCCCCCACACAAAAAGCATGGCACAAACAGCGTTCACAGTATTGGCCATTTTAATAATGACTTTGTCTCCATGACTTAACAAAGAAAAAAGATTTTCAAATTCGGTGATTTTCGCCCCAAGATCCGAACATGAAAATTCGTTCCTGCTCTTTAGCTCAATGAGCGTACCCTGCCATGCACCATTCTTAATAGTGTAACCAATCTGGGCAAGAGTGGATAAATACATGACCAAAAACTCAACCATAAATAATGACATTGATTGTAGAACTAAAACCAAATTTTGCGATCTATATATAGTCTTTTTTCTATAATGTCAAGGTGGAATTTTATGAAAAATAGAACGAAATAAGAGGTGAATTTTTAATCCTGAGAGTTTTGTTGATCATATCCTCAAGCTGATGCTTTAAAGCGGCAGTTGATTCTGTTCTGAGGCGTAACGCGTTCGGGCGAGGCTGTATGAACAGTTTTTCCCTATTTGTTAAACATAAAGGCTTGACCCCCTGTACACACACATCTCTTAAAGTCACAGGCGAAAACGCCAGAGACGGGGTGCTCAAAGTCCAGTGCTTTGCCGGCCCCGGGCCATCGAGCAGTGTAGCATAAAATGCTGTTTCGCCAGTGCAGCTCTGTAACGTCGGGTTCGGCTAATCCTCATCCGAAAAGATTTTGCTTTAATGACAGGGGGCTGGATGCTGTTGACGTGACTTGCAATATGGATTAATATAATTTCATTTTCAAAGGCGCCAAGTGATAAATTAAATTTAATTTCAGTGTGTTAATGACAATTTGGTTCCTCAGAAAATTGAGATTGCCGGATATATTCCACAGAATTCGTATTTGTGACCCTGTAGTTGGATTTGTCAAAATAAAGATTTGACCCCAATAACGTACATATAAGGTCAATCAGGAACATGGAAAACGCAACCATTGAAATCCTTGGTAAGGTCCGCAAAGATGCGCCCCTGGTGCACAATATCACCAATTTCGTGGCCATGAATACCTCGGCCAATATCTTGCTGGCTGTTGGCGCATCTCCGGTCATGGCCCATAGCGCAGATGAGGTCGGGGAAATGGCGGCCATGGCCGGGGCTCTGGTGTTAAATATCGGCACCCTGGATCAATCCTGGCTGGAGGCAATGATTTGCGCCGGTCTGGCGGCAAATGAAAAAGGCATCCCGGTTGTGCTCGACCCGGTTGGGGCGGGTGCCACGCAATTCCGCACCCATGCCGTGGAAAAAATCATGTCTGCCTGCCGGGTTTCTGTGGTGCGGGGAAATGTCTCAGAGGTGCTTTCCCTTGGGGCCGCAGAGGTGCAAACCCGGGGGGTGGAATCCTCTCTCGGCCTTTCAGATGCGGTTGCAGCGGATTTAAAGGCCCTGGCTTATTCAAAAAACTGCATTATGGCCGTCTCAGGCAAAGAGGACTGCATCACCGATGGTGACCGGGTTTTCCGGGTGGCAAACGGCCATGGGCTCATGACACGGGTCACGGGCACGGGCTGCGGTTTGTCCGCGGTTACAGCGGCTTTTTGCGCGGTTGCACCGGACCGGCTCCTTGAGGCGGCAGTGGCGGCGTTTGCTTTTTACGGGCGGTGCGGGGAACTGGCTGCGACGGCTTTTGACAGGCCCGGCAGCTTTTATACGGCGTTTCTGGACTGTCTTTATTCCGCCGGGGAGGCTGAAATCACCAGGGGGCTGAAAATTACAGAAGCAGCGGGGGTTTGCCCCGGCGCCGGCGGTAGCGGTTGATGATTTTCAGTGTCGGTCCCCGGGAGATCAGCCACCTTTCAAACCTGAACTTGCCGGGAAAATTCATCAGCCCGAGGCCGATGATGATGGTCAGCAGGCCCTGGCCCGGGGTAAAGAGCATGATGATGCCGGCTGTGACAAAAACAATGCCGGCTGCATTTTTCATGATCCGGAGCAGGAGCCACACGCCGACTGAACGATGGCAGTCCTGGCATATCACCTGCCGTTTTTCAGCAGTGAAGTAATCCGCCGGAATCCGGAGCACCAGCCACGGAATCACGGCCAGGGTGGCTGCAAAGGCGGCCAGTGAAAGTCCCCCTATCCAGTAAAAAACCGTATCATAAGTCTGAATCCACTCAAGCATGAAATCACCGCAACAGCGTTTTCGGGCGGAAGCTATTGCCCCTGGTGTTTTGCAGAATTCCGGCCGGTAGCGGTAAAATGATACCGCAGCCCTATGCAGTAAAAATTGGATCCGCCTTTGCTAAAAAGCTTGAAAACTCCGGACCGGTGATGGATCCGGTAGAAGATCTCCCGGTTTCTATCAAAAGGCGTTTCAAATGAAAGTTCCACCATCAGGTAATTGAGCAATCTCCGGGTTTCGCCGTCTTTTTGTTTTTCCCTTACAGGAGGTTTGCCGGCATATGAAATCCCTTCGCCCACGGCCACGGATGTGTTGAGATATCGGTCCCATGGGAAATGATGATACCGCAGATTTACCGAGGCCACAAACTCCGGGTAAGTCTGCCGCCCTTTTTCATGCTTGCCCCAATGATATGCGGCAATTCCTTCCCACTCGGCGCTCAGGTGCTTGTCCGGCCAGTGCGCAAACTTTCTGGAAACAGTGAGCGCCTGAAATCGGTTGCTTTCCGTATCGCCCGGCATTCGCCAGAGGCTTTCCCCGAAATTTCTGGGCGTGAACACGCCGTGGTATGTGCCTACACTCCATGGTTTGTCCATATTGTTTATTTCTGTCGTACCGGTCTGCGCAAAGAGGCATACGCTGGCTGCTGTCAGCAGCAGAGCCAGAAACGGTCGGGCAGTCCGGAAAAAATGTTGCCTGGTGCTTTTAATTCCCATTTAAATAGCCTTGATCCGTTAGGGCCCGGAGGGTCAAAGCCAAAACCATTGTTGTTGGCAGCAATCCTGGGGTTACTGTTTTTCAGGCAGCCAACCTGACAGGCCGTATGTTTACAAGCGGGAACCTCGAGTGTCAAGAAGATCCGGTAGCTTTAGGCAATTGACTTAATCCATCATGCTGAATGAAAACATCTCCGAATCTGCCATTTTTGATGCAAGATTGGTGATATCGGAATCCATGGGCCGGTCGGCGGTGGTGGGTTCGGCGACTTTGCGGATTTCGGCCGCAACCCGGGAAAGATGCGGCCGCTGATCCATGCGGCCGCGGATTTCACAGGCCTGCACTCCGGCAAGCAGGCATACGGCAAGGGTTTTTTCCGCCAGAAGGCAAACGCGGCAGGCGTCTCTGGCGGCAATGGTGCCCATGCTCACCTTGTCCTGGTTGTGGGATTCAGTTGAGCGGGAAAACGCGGCCGCAGGCATGGTCTCTTTTAACGCCTCTGCGGCAAGGGCCGAGGCAGTGATGGACATGGCCTTGAATCCGTGGTGAAAGGGCTGCTCGGATTCCTCCACTTCAACCAGGTCAGCGGGCAGGCCCCGGTTGACATTGGCATCCACCATAAGGGCCACCTGCCGGTCGGCCATGTCAGCCACCGATGCCAGGGCGCTTTTGAGTCCGTCCATGGCAAAGGCCACGTGTCCGCCGTAAAAGTTGCCGCCCAAGAGCACGTTTCCGGATTCAGGATCAAACAAGGGATTGTCGTTTGCGCTGTTGGCTTCCGTGTGTATCCAGTCTTCCACCCATCTAAGGGCGTCTGTGAGAACGCCGATCACCTGGGGGGCACAGCGCACCGAATAGGGATCCTGCAGGGTTTCGGGCCCGGATGCGGAAAAGGTTTCCGGCGGGGCCTCTGAGGCCAGCAGTCCGGCGATCCGGTCTGCTGCCGCCCCCTGGCCCGGGTGCGGCTTGGCCCTGGATATGACCGGATCATAGTGATGGATGTTTCCGGCAATGGCGTGGATGCACAGGGCTGTGGCACAGGCGGCGGCATCAGCCAGTTTTTTGGCCCGGTCCACGGCCATGGCCGCAATTGCCGTCATCATGGCCGTGCCGTTCATGATCGCAAGGGGTTCTTTGGGCAAAAACCGGTGAGGCGTGATGCCGGCGTGGTCCAGGGCCTCTGCTGCGGGCATTTGCCGGCCCTGGTAAAAGACCTGCCGCATTCCCGCAAGTGCGGCCGCCACATAAGACATGGGCGTCAGATCCCCGGATGCGCCCACTGAGCCTTCAGAGGGAACCACAGGTGTGATGCGCGCGTTTAACAGTTCGGCGATTTTTTCCATCAAATCAAGAGAAACCCCGGAGTAACCCCGGGAAAAGCAGATCAGCCGGCATATCATGGCGGCCCGTGTCTCGGCCTCGCCAAAGGGCTTGCCAGTGCCGCACCCGTGAAAACGGATCAGGTTCAAGCCGTTTTTTTCCGCCACCTCGGATATCATTCTTTTGCCGCAGCATTTCCCAAATCCCGTAGTCACCCCGTAGACGGGCCGGTTCTGCTCCAGGGCCCGGATCAGGACGTTGCGCGAGGCATTGATGTGATCGGCAAACTGCCGGCTTTTGTCAATTTCGATTTGCACCTGTCCCCGGGCAGCGGCAACAATTTGCTGCACAGAAATCTGCGAGCCGTTGATGACAAGCTTGTGGTTCTCATTGTTTGGTGTGTTTTCCATGTTCAGAATGACATCCTTGTCTGCGTGTGGCATTGGCATTGTTGATGGCACCGTAAAAAGCTTTTTACCGCGTCCGCTGTTTGTAAGGAAGAAAGTCCTGCGGTCGGCGTCAGCTTTTTCGCTCCTGATCGTTTTTGCGGATTCATCAAATGCCTTTGCTTAAAATTTACAAATTCGCCCTGTCTTGCTCAAACAGTTTGAAATTTTTACGCAAAAACGCTCAATGTCGCTTCAAAAGCAGACCCCGCCCCCGGACTTCCTTGGTAGGTTTGTTGCCGGGCCAGCCCACGGGACCGGGCATGAAAACGACTCTTTTAAGACTTGAATGTGTTCCTTCCGACTCCCTTGGTGTAAAACTTTGCACACAGTCGGCCATGATGCCGGCCCGGGGGTGGTTTGCGAGTCGCATTGAGCGCGCAAGCGG
>NZ_JBSRLA010000023.1:0-45134 GCF_055149105.1 Desulfosalsimonas sp.
GCGTTACGCGCGATTTCTCAGAATTTCACGTACGGATAAGTACGCTGCATTCTTCGAAATCGCGCAAGCCTTGATCTTGAACTTTTTACGGCGCCATCTAAAAATCGGCTTTTTACGAGCGGGTCAAGTCTTACTTGTTATATTTTTCCTATCGGACAGGCCGGACTGTTCTTTAGGTCTCGTCTGAAAAATTTTACAATAACCTGGATCGGCGGGCAATTCAGCGCTTTTGCGGAAACGGTTTTCAGCAGGCGGGCTTTTAAAAATCCCGGCAGGACGGAACTCCTTCCGTCCTGCCGGGAAAAAAAAGAAAGCCGGCGCCGGATATGTGTTTATTTAAAAGCCTGCAGCGGCATGCCGGCCTTAAGATCTTCCTTTGAGTCCGTGACCAGTACTGTTGCCGTGTTGTCTTCGGTGTGGAGCACCAGCAGGGTGCCGATCTCCTCGCTGGTCAGATATTTCGGGGAATCCGGCCCCCAGTCCGGGTCAGTGGTGACCTCGAAAAGAACCGTGTACTGCTGGCCGACTTCAATGCCGGCGTCCCGGCCCTTGTTGATAAAGGCAATGGTGTCTTGACCAATGAAATTCCAGTCCTCTTCTGACTTCATGAGGCTGGCATTCAGATTTTCAATGCCGGGTTTGAGCCGGATGTCTGCCTGTCGATCCATCATGGGCATGATTTTGTCGTTTTTTTGAATGTCGTGAAATGCCTCCACGATTCTGCCTGCGGCAAAGTCCGATTGGGAATCCGTGATTTCTATGACGCCGGTGAGCAGGTACTGATCTCCGATGTATTGATCAGTGGAAGGATCGTCAACAGCGCCTTTCATGCGGTAAATCAGGTATTTTTCCCCATTGACGATGTTCCCGCCGGGCTCCGGGCGAATGTAGACCTTATCCCCGGTGCTTAACAGGTTATAATTATGGCGTTCAAGTGCGAGCGTCCCCAGGGTTTCAACAGGTTGCTTGCGGATAAATCCCACTGTCCGGATCGGGGTATAAGTAAAATACTGCTCGATTTCTTCCCGGGTGGGTTCGGTTTCCAGCCTTTTTTTATCTCCAAAGCTTTTTTTGTATATCCGGATTTTCTGGCCCGGGTAGATCCAGTGCGGATTGGGAATCTGTGGGTTGTAGTGCCATAAATCCGGCCATTGCCAGGGAGAGTCTGAAAACTCTTCAGACAGATCCCACAGGGTGTCACCCTTTTGGACTGTGTAGTAAAAACCGGTTTCTGTTTCAATGATGTGCTCTTCAATACCGGCGTTTGCTGATGCAAAGAAAAACATCACGAGCGCCGCGCACAGACCGGCGGTTACAAGTTTCCGGGTTCGCCTGGATTTGGATTGCGTTCTCATGCCCTGCCCCTTGTGGTGGTTAACGGGTTTTTCCGGAAGTGGTTTTCCAACCACTTCCAACAATGTAAAAGAAAAAAGGTTGGAAACGGGCTTTTTTTTATGAGAAATTCTCATAAATGCCTGTTTATGCTTAAAGGATTTTTTTTTTAATGTCAAGTGCCGGATCAAACCGCTTATTGCGGGTACCCGGTAATTTCCCGGATTTCTTCGTACAATGGTTTGAGCCGGGCATACATTTTTTGATAGATGCGCCTGTATAATGCGTCATAAAGCCTCTGGTTTTCGGCAATGGGCTCAAATTTGTTTCCGATGCGGGTCATGGCTTCAATTGCAGCGGGATAGTCCGGGTGCAGATTCAATCCCACGGCCGTGTTGATGGCCGCTCCCAGCCCGGAGGTTTCATAAATATGCGGCCTGGATGCCGGCAGGTTGAAAACATCTGCGGTGACCTGCATGGCATTGCGGCTCTGGGAGCCGCCCCCGGAAACCAGCAGCTGCCGGATGGGCGTTTTGGTCCGTTTTTCAATGCGCTCCTTTCCTTCGCGCAGGGCATAGGCCAGGCCTTCCAGGATGGCCCGGTACACGTGGCCGCGGGAATGGATGTCGCCGAAACCGATGATGCTGCCCTTGGCCTCGGGGCCGGGCATTTTAATGCCCGGAGTCCAGTAGGGCTGGAGCATCAGTCCCATGCATCCGGGTGCAATGTCGTCAATCAGGCGGTCGAACAGCGCTTCTGCGTCCACGCCCAGGTTTTGTGCCTTTTGCTTTTCTTTGTGCCCGAATTCGTTTTTAAACCAGCTGACCATCCAATAGCCGCGGAAAATCTGCACTTCAAGGGAATGATGGCCCGGAATGGCAGACGGGTAGGGCGGGATCAGGGATATGGGCTCTACATAGCGATTATGGGTGACATTGATGGTGGCCGTGGTGCCGTAGCTGATGCATCCGGTTTGTGCATCCATGCTGCCCGAGCCAATAACCTCGCAGGCCTTGTCCGCGGCCGCGGCAATAACCGGCAGGCCCTCGGGAATTCCTGTATGCCGGGCGGCTGTGGCGCTAATCAATCCAAGACGGCCGCCCGGCGGGATCAGCCGGGGCAGCATGTCCGGGTCAACGGGCAGGGCCCGCCATTTCCAGTCCGAATTTCCGGCCCAGGCAAGGCGCTTGTAGTCAAACGGCAGATATGCCACCTGACAGCCCACGGAATCGGAAAATTCCCCGGTGAGCCGGTAGGTGAGATACCCGGACAAAAGCAGATACTTGTGGGTCTTTTCCCAGATTTCCGGCTGATGGGCTTGCAGCCAGTTGGCCTCGGCTTCCTGCTGAAAATAGGCCACGGTACTGGATAGGCCTGCAACCTTGAAAAGCAGGCCCCAGAGTCCGCCCACGGGCGGGGGGTTCATTGCTCTGCGCTGATCCAGCCACAGGATTGCAGGCCGCAGGGGGCGGCCGTTTTTATCCACGTTGATTACGGTCCCCCGCTGGGTGGTGAGCGAGACACCGGCGAGGCGCTTTCGCTCGATTTTTTTTTCACTCCACAATCGCTGGCAGGCCCGGCCGAGCAGTTCCCAGTACATTTCCGGGTCCTGTTCGGCCCAGCCCGGTTTTTCGGAAAAATAGGGGGTGAACGGGATTTTGACAATGGCCTGCATCCGGCCGGAGAGGTCAAATGCCATGGCCTTTAAGCTCTGGGTGCCGTTGTCAATGGTGAGCAAAAGATCCTTGGTGGTCATGGCCGCCTCCGCGGGGGGATCCCGATCATGTGGTATTTTTCCTTGACGCGGATCCGGTTTTTGCCTATAGCATAAAAAACTGCGGAGTTTTACCGACCGGCTGACCGGTCTGTTCTGAAATTCGACAATAGCTTATCATGGACATATCCGACAATCATAATTTCGTTTGGTCCTTTTTTTGGCGCTGGTGGTCCAAGGCCGAGCAGACGGGGTATGCCCTTCGGCCGGTGCCGCTGTAAAGCCGCCGGCAAAAGTTGACACACAGACAAACCGTGGGGCCCCGTCGGGCTTCACGGTTTTTTTGTTTTGCGGAAAAAATTTTTTATCAGTGATCTGAGACAGGAGGAAAAATCATGCTGATCGTCATGCGGCAGGATGCCACACAGGAGCAGATTGATGCGGTCATTGGCATTATCGAGGAAAAAGGCTGCCGGGCCCGGCCCATTCCCGGCGGAGAAAGGGTTTCCATCGGGGTTTTATACAACAAGGGCCCCCTGGATCAAGCCGGTTTTCAGGCCCTGGCCGGGGTCAAGGAGGCCATTGCCGTAACCCGTCCATACAAATTGGTCAGCCGGGAAGTAAAGCCCCATGACACAATTGTGAGGGTGGGCAATACAGAAATCGGGGGCAGCCGCCTATCCATTATCGGCGGGCCGTGCGCGGTGGAAAGCGAATCACTGGCCATGGCAACCGCCGAACACGTGAAAAAGGCCGGGGCCGACATTTTTCGGGGCGGCGCGTTTAAGCCCCGCACCTCGCCTTACGCTTTCCAGGGCCTGGGCGAAGAGGGGCTGAAAATCCTGGCAAAGGTACGTGAAACCTTTGACATGCCCGTGGTCACGGAGGTTTTGGACCTGGAACATTTTGACATGGTGGAGCAATATGCCGATATCGTCCAGATCGGAACCCGGAACATGCAGAATTTCAGCCTTTTGCGCCGGGCCGGGGAGTCAAAAAAACCGGTGATGTTAAAGCGCGGCATGTCAGCCACAGTGGATGAATGGCTCATGGCCGCAGAATATATCATGTCCGAAGGAAACGAAAATATCATTTTGTGTGAGCGAGGGGTGCGAACCTTTGTGCGTCACAGCCGAAACACCCTGGATTTTTCCGCGATCCCCGTGGTCCGGCGGGAAAGTCACCTCCCGGTGATCATTGACCCGAGCCATGCCGCCGGATACCGGGACCAGGTTCTGCCCCTGGCCAGGGCCGCGGCGGCCGTGGGTGCCCACGGGCTCATGGTGGAGGTCCATGATATGCCCGATTTTGCTCAGTGCGACGGGGGCCAGTCGCTGTACCCGGATCAGTTTGCGCTTATGTGCCGGCAGGCAAGGGCCATCTGCGATATTTTTGCTTCCTGCTGAACGCAATTTGGGTATTTGAAAAGAGGTGGTAATGAAGCGTCTTGAAATTGCCGGCCAGGCCGGGGTCTCGCAAATCCTGGTGGGGGAGCGCCTGGAAAACGCAGGCGCGTATTTGCCTGAAAATACGCGTGTGATTGTGATCACCGATGAAACCGTTAACCGGCTTTACGGTCAGAAGATGCCGGATGCAGAGCGCATTGTCATCGGTTGCGGCGAGGCGTCCAAGACCCTGGATACGGCTGCGTTTATCTACCGGCGGTTAATTGAGCTGGAAGCAGACCGCAGCGTGTTTTTGTTCGGGGTGGGAGGGGGCATTGTGTGCGACATTGCCGGTTTTGTGGCTGCCACCTATCTGCGGGGCGTGCGGTTTGCCAGTGCAGCCACCACCCTGCTGGCCCAGGTGGATGCCAGCGTGGGCGGCAAGACCGGGGTTAACCTGGACGGCTACAAAAACATGGTCGGGGTTTTTCATCAGCCCGGGTTTGTCATATGCGACCCGCACCTTTTGAAAACCCTGCCCGGCCATGAGGTGGTTTCCGGGTTTGCCGAAATTATCAAGCATGCCGCCATAGCCGATGCCGGCTATTTCAGCCGGCTGGAAACCCGGGCCGAAGAGGCCATGGCCCTGAGCCCGGATGTCATCGAGCAGATTGTTTATGACTCCGTTGTGATCAAATCCGATATTGTCAACCGGGACGAACGGGAAAAAGGCGAGCGACGGAAACTCAATTTCGGCCACACTTTGGGCCACGCCATTGAAAAAACCATTGGGTGCAGTCACGGTCAGGCCGTAAGCGCGGGCATGGTTGCTGCCGCCCGGTTGTCTGTGAAAAAAGGGCTGCTGCGCGAATCTGACATGCAGCGCCTTTCTGATTTGCTGGCAAGCTTCAGCCTTCCGGTTTCCCTGCCTGCGGATCCGGCCGCGGTTTTTGACGCCCTGGCCCGGGACAAAAAGCGTGAGGCGGATTTTATCTGGTTTGTTCTGCTTTCGGCCATTGGGGATTGTATGGTTTCACCTGTTGCCCTGACGGAGCTGCAAGCCGTGCTTGGCCTGTAACAGATTCTTATCTGACCTCAAACCTGGGGCTCTGGATGCGCTGGTTTTTGCATTCCGGACAACGGCCCGGCCGGGTGACCCGTTTGCGGCTGCCGAACACAAATCCGCAGGCCAGACAGCGGGCGGGCTGAATGTGGAGTTTTTTGCCCTGGGGAGCAACGCTTTTGCCCACATGGGGCAGGTGGGCATAGACTTCTTTTTCGCTGATGCCCAGTTCCTGGGAAAGATCTCTGGCATCACAGAGTCCCTGCTCCAGAATCGCGATGATCTGCTGTCGAATGGTTGTCATGATCCTAAGGGTAAAGGCCAAAGGGCAAAGGTGCAAGAAAGAAAATCTGACAGAAACAAAACCGTTTACCTGGATTAAGGCTTCGCGATGCGGCCGGCTGCTGAGAGTTTGCGATTTTATGCTTTTCAGGGACAGGCCGGATGTATTATGAATAAAAAAATCCATCCGAAAACACGCAATTTAGGCATAAGTGTCAACAGGGAACACAAATGAAGCCGAAGAAAATTTTCTGCCATACATGGACTCCCAAATGGCCGAATACATGGATTTGCCCCGGGATGCCGGGCTCATAATCCGGGAGGTTGAACCGGGCAGTCCGGCAGACAAGGCCGGCATCCGGCAGGGCGATGTTTTGGTTGCAGTGGACGGCAGAACCATGAAGCAGAAATCCGATTACCAGGCGGCCATGCGCGGGACCAACAAGGGGCAATCCATCAGCGTGCGGATTCTGCGAAACGGCCTGGAAAAAACGTTGACGGCCAAAGCCGGTCTGTTTCCGGAAAAACTGGCGCCCAAACTGGTGCGTCGGCTGCTGGGTGTCAGGGTGACCGAACTTTCGGAAAAAGGCCGTTTTGACCGGCCCATTACAGCAGATACGGGTGTGATTATCTCGGAAATCGATCAAAACTCCGTACTGCACAACATCGGGGCCCGGCCCGGAGATGTGATCCGGAAAATTGATGAAATCCGAATTAATGATCCGCAGTCTTTGTATAAGGCAATTGTCCGGTACCGCTGGAAATCCTCGGTGGTGCTGTTGCTGCAGCGCGGCAATCAGGGATATTATATTACCGTAAACATTTAAAAACAGCCGGAAGCCGGGACAGGGGGACCATGACGTTGATTTCCAGGCTTTTCAGTGAGTGCCGATCCATTAAAAGCCGCCTGCCGGGCTTTCCCCCCAAAAAGGTGCTGGTGCTTGAAGGCGGGGGCATGCGCGGCATTTTTCTGGTTGGCGTGCTTCAGGCTTTTTGGGAGCGGGGCTATTATCCGTGGCGCGCCATCATCGGAACTTCTGCTGGCGCCCTGATCGGGGCGGCATATGCCGCCCGGCAAATCCACCTGGCCCGGGACGCGTTTTTCTCTGAACTGCTGACCGGCCGGTTTATCCGGATGAGCAATATTTTCAGGCCGGAAAAGCACGTCTTGAATCTGGACTGGCTGGTGGATCAGTTCATTGCCGGACCTGAACCGCTTCATGTACGACGGCTGCGCAGCACGGGATGTCCCCTGTGGATTGCCGTTACCCGTTTTTATGAAGACGCACCCCCGGAACCCGTGTATCTGGAAAGCAAAATCCATGATATCCCGGAGGCATTAAAGGCCTCGTCGGCCATTCCGTTTTTGTACCGCAATTTTATCTCCTATGGCGGATACCAGTTAATGGACGGAAGTGTCTGCAATCCCCTGCCGTACAAAAAGGCCCTGGAACTGGGCTTTGCGGAAAAAGACATTCTCGTGGTGGCCACCCGGCCCCGGGGATATCGAAAGGAGCGGGAATCGTTCTGGGTTAAGATGTTGTATGAATCCTTTTACAAAAAGGATCGCTACCAGCACCTGATTGCCGCCCTGGACCGTCACTGGGGGACATACAATCAACTCCTTGATGATCTGGAAACCAGGCACCGCATTGACGTGATTTATCCGCCGTCTGATTTCCGGGTCCATCGCCTGACCCGAAGCGAGGAAAAGATCCTGGAGGGTTTTGAGCAAGGGGTCGCCGCAGCCAGAAATTTTTTATACCAACGCTGCAGTTCGGATTTTTCGGAACCTGCGGCATAAACTTTCGTTGATTGGAAAGGAAAGACAAGCAATGGGTTTGTTTCGCATATTTTCCGGAAAATCCCCGGAGGAACATGAAGAAAAAGGCGATGAATGTTATCGAAACGCCGCCTATGGGGAAGCCCGGATCGAATTTGAAAAGGCATTGAATAAAATCAAAACCCGGCATCCGGAAAAAACCCACCTGCTTGACCGGATTGCGCAAAAGCATCAAGCGGCCAGCGAGGCATTGGCGCAAAACCATGTGGAAAACGCCCGGGCCCTGGCCGAAGCCGGGGATACCAGGGAAGCTGCTGAATTCTATGAGCTGGCCATGGGCCTGACAGAAAAGGCCGCAACCCGGGAAAAGATCCGGCAGGGCTTATCCGGCCTCGTCCGCGGGGGAAAAGAAATGCACCGGCATGCTGAAGCACAATATTCCGATTCTGCGGCAGAGCCGGATTTGTCCGGCGGGCCCGGGCAATTTGACACAGACGAGGCGGATATGTTTGCTGTGCTCTGCCACGCGCTTCCCGAAGAGATTGCAGAAGAATACCGTTCCTATGGGGATGCCTTTGTCCGGGGGTATACCGCATTGAATCAGGGCGATTTTTCCAGGGCTGTCACCGAGCTTTCCGCGGCCATGGAACAAAACCCCGGCAAAAATTTGATTGTCATGGAACTGGCCACGGCCTGCCTCCATGCTGAAGACCACGACAGGGCCAGACAGTTGCTGGAAACCTGCCTGGAACAAAATCCTGCGGAAATCCAGGCCTATCAGCTGCTCTGCGAATTGTTCTGGGAAAACGGGCAGTATTCCGAAGCCTGGAAACTGCTGGCTGCGGCACCCGAAGAGATTCAGGAAACCCGTGATATGCAGATGCTGATGGGAGAAACCTTTTTTCAGGCCGGGGACCTGGAAAAAGCCCTGGGCATGTTCCAGGCCTGTGCCGACGCTCACGGCGAAGACGAGATCGTGTCCCGGGCCCTGGCCAAGACATTGGAGGCTTCCGGACACGTGACAGAAGCCCGGGATGCATATGCCCGGATCATGAACCAGTGTGTGTCCTGTCAACAGCGCATTGATCCCTTTATCAAGCGCCGGTTTGCCGAACTTTCCTTTCAAAGCGGCGAGACCTCAACCAAGCTGCTGGATTTGTTTTTTTCCCTGGTCCAGGAGGATCCGGACAACCGGGGCGGGTATTATCAGCGAATCGGCCGGTTGTATGAAAAACAGGGCGAGTCGGATCAGGCGGCCCGCTACCTTGAACTCGCCGACCGGATGAGGCAGCAGGCGTGAAGGCTTCAGGCCACTGTGCCGGAAAGACCGGTTTTGTCCGGGATCTGTTGATTGCAAATAGCATTTGCCGGAGCATTGAGTTTGACCGGCTGCTGTTTTTTGCCGGCATGCGCTTTGGCAGCCGGAAAAGCTGGTGGGGCCACGGCAGGCCCCGGCCTCAGTCCCATGAAGGGCTGGATCTTTGTTTTTTTGCAGACAGGTCCGGCCGGTATTTCCGGCTGGATGAAACCGTCTGTGTGCCGGCGGCATTTGACAGCCGGGTGGTGGCCATGATTCCCGATTTTCTCGGGACCACAGTGATCGCAGCCCATGAGATGGCCGGCCGTACCCGCAGGTGCCTTGTGTTTTATGCCCACATCACGCCGGACAAGGACCTGCATCCAGGGCAGCCTCTGGAAGCAGGCCGGTGTTTTGCCCGTATTTCCGGTGAGAACAAAAAACGCTGGCTGCCGCCGCACCTGCATTTGAGCATGGCCGCGGAGGAAGATCTGCCGCCTTTGGAAAGACTTGACTGGCCGATGTTAAACCGCCTGGACCGGGATTTGTTCATGAATCCGGAACAGATCCTGGATTCTGATTTTCAGGTGATGGACTTTATTGCCCGCACAGATCTGTATGCGGCTTTTGTTCCGGTTTCTTCCGGGGGCGGACAGCAGAGAGGGCAGGGTGCCGGAAAAACGGGCCACTGCCATGAAACGCCTTGAATTTGCCGAAAAGCTCTGCTATTTGTTCTAGATTTCAACCCATAAGTTCCGATTTCCTGGTGCAGGAAATCGTTTTTTTAAACAAACTGTAAGGAGGATCCATGATCAGAGCCGCTGTTGTCGGGGCCACCGGCTATGCCGGCGCAGAACTGGTGCGGATTCTTGCCGGGCACCCGGAAGTGGTGATAACGGCTTTAACCTCGCGGCAGTATGCGGACGTGGCCTTTGACAGCATATATCCGGCCATGGCGGGGATCATCACCCAGAAGTGTGAGACCTTTGATGCCGATTCGGTCTGCCGGCGTGCGGACGTTGTGTTTACGGCCCTTCCCCATAAACTCCCCATGGAAATCATTCCGGAAATCATTGACAAGGGCTGCCGGGTGGTGGATCTGTCCGCGGATTTCCGGTTCCGGGATCCGGCCCTGTATGAGGCTGCATACCAGACCCACGCGGCAAAACAGCTGCTTGGCCAATCTGTTTACGGGCTTTGCGAGGTTTTTGCTGACGATATTGCCGGTGCGCGACTGGTGGGCAATCCGGGCTGTTATCCAACCAGTGTGCTGCTGCCTCTGGTGCCACTGGTGCAGGCCGGCCTGATTGACAGCAGCACCATTATTGCCGACTCCAAGTCCGGGGTCAGCGGTGCGGGTCGAAATCCGTCTGTCACCAGCCTCTACAGCGAGGTCAGCCAGTCTTTCAAGGCATACAAGGTGGCTTCTCACCGGCACGAACCGGAAATGGAAGAAAAGCTTACCCAGGCGGGGCAAAAACCTGTGAACATAACCTTTGTACCTCACCTGGTGCCCATGATTCGCGGCATGGAGACAACAATTTATGCGAGCCTGGCCAGTGGCGTAAATGAGCCGGATATCCGGCAGTGTCTGGAGCAGTATTACCGGGACCGCAGGTTTGTGCGGATTACAAAGCAGGGCCGGCCGCCGGATACCCGGGACGTGCGCGGCACCAATTACTGCGATATTGGTTTTGTGGTGGATGATCAAAACCGCCGGCTGGTTCTGATGTCGGCCATTGACAATCTGGTCAAGGGAGCGGCCGGCCAGGCTGTGCAGAACATGAACCTCATGTGGGGACTTTCTGAAACCGCCGGCCTGACAGCAGCCCCGTATCCGGTGTGATTGGCCGTGATGACACAAAAATATGCCCCTAATGTGTAACCCCAAACAAAGGAGTTGGAAAAATGACGGCAAAACTGATTAAAGGAACCGAAATCCGGGAGCAGATCCTCGAGGAGATCGCAGAGGAAGTCAAACAGATCAAGGAGAAGCACAACAAGGTGCCCGGTCTGGTTACCATCCTGGTGGGCGAAAACCCCGCCTCGGTGTCTTATGTGACCTTAAAGATCAAAACCGCGGATCGTCTGGGTTACAAGGAAATTCAGGACAACCAGCCCGAAGACGTCTCCGAGGCGGACCTGCTTGCCCTGATTGACAAATACAACAAGGATAATGAAATTCACGGCATTCTGGTGCAGCTGCCCCTGCCCAAGCACATCAACGAGAAAAAGATCCTCAATGCCATTGATCCGGACAAGGATGTGGACGGGTTTCATCCGGTCAACGTGGGCCGTTTGATGATCGGCGGATCAGAGGTGAAATACGCGCCCTGCACCCCGGCCGGCATCCAGGAGATGATCGTGCGCGCCGGTGTTGAAACCAGCGGTGCCGAGGTCGTGGTGGTGGGCCGCTCCAATATCGTTGGCAAACCCATCGCCATGATGATGTGTCAGAAAGGCGAGGGCGCCAACTCCACGGTTACCATTGTGCACACCCGAACAAAGGACCTGGCCGCCCACTGCAAGCGCGCAGATATCCTGATCGTTGCCGCAGGCGTGCCCGGGCTGGTCAAGCCGGAATGGATCAAGCCGGGCGCGTGCGTCATTGACGTGGGTGTTAACCGCGTGGGCGAAAAGGTCAGCGAGAAAACCGGTAAAACCATTGCCATCCTGCGCGGGGACGTGGATTTTGATGCCGCCAAGGAAATCGCCGGTTCCATTACACCGGTGCCCGGCGGCGTGGGTCCCATGACCATTACCATGCTCATGAAAAACACCCTCAATTCTCTGAAATATCAGCTGGGACTGAAATAGTCTGTTATCCGGGTTCCAAAACCAGGGCCCGCTTCCCCTGTGAAGCGGGCCTTTTGCCTTCATACCCGACACCTTGACGGCACCACGGTCAGTAAATATATTATAGCGGACTTTAGCGCAAAACCCTGAACATTGAACATTGAACATTGAACATTGAACATTGAACGTTGAACGTTGAACGTTGAACGTTGAACCTTGAACTTTAAACCCTGAACCTTGAACAGGATTTCCATGGCAGCACTTGCCGCAGGCAATTTTTTAACCAAACTATTCGGCAGCAAAAACGAGCGGGTCTTAAAAAAGCTCTACCCGGTGGTCGATGCGGTCAACGCCCTTGAACCCAAATACGCGGCCATGAACGATGCGGATCTGGCCGGCCAGACACCCTTGCTCAAATCCCGGTACCAGCAGGGAGAGTCCCTTGAGGACCTGCTGCCCGACGCCTTTGCCGTGGTTCGCGAAGCCTCCCGGCGCACCCTGGGCATGCGCCATTTTGACATGCAGATTCTGGGCGGCATTGTCCTGCACCAGGGCAATATCGCAGAGATGAAAACCGGTGAGGGAAAAACCCTGGTGGCCACCCTGGCCATTTATCTAAACGCCCTGACCGGAAAAGGCGCCCACGTGGTCACGGTCAACGATTACCTGGCCCGGCGCGATGCCGAGTGGATGGGCAAGATTTACCGCTTTCTGGGCATGAGCGTGGGCAATATCGTCCACGGGATGAACGACCAGGAGCGCAAGGAAGGCTACGCCTGCGATATCACTTACGGCACCAACAACGAGTTCGGGTTTGATTATCTGCGCGACAACATGAAGTTTGACAAGGAATCGCTGGTGCAGCGCGAGCTTCACTTTGCCATTGTCGACGAGGTTGACAGTATCCTCATTGACGAGGCGCGCACCCCTTTGATCATTTCCGGGCCTGCGGAGAAATCCACGCATCTGTATTACCAGGTCAACGGCATTGTGCCCCACTTAAAGCCCGAAGAACACTACACTGTGGATGAGAAGGCCAAATCCGTGACCCTGACCGAGGCCGGCGTGGCCATGGCCGAGCAGCAGCTCCAGGTGGAAAACCTCTATGATCCCAAAAACATTGAACTGCTGCACCACGTCAATCAGGCATTAAAGGCCCATGCCCTGTTTACCCGTGATGTGGACTACATTATCAAGGACAACCAGGTCATCATTGTTGATGAATTCACAGGCCGGCTCATGCCGGGCAGAAGATACAGTGAAGGGCTGCACCAGGCGCTGGAGGCCAAGGAAAACGTCAAAATCGAAAACGAGAACCAGACCCTGGCCACCATCACCTTTCAGAATTTTTTCCGCATGTATGACAAGCTCTCAGGCATGACCGGCACGGCCGATACCGAAGCCGCGGAATTCAAGAAGATCTACGATCTCGACGTGGTCATCATTCCCACCAATGAGCCCATGATCCGGGAGGATTATCCGGATGCGATATACATGACCAAAAAGGAGAAATACGATGCCGCCATCGAGGAGATCATTGAGTTAAACCGTATGGGTCGTCCGGTATTGGTGGGAACGGTTTCCATCGATGTTTCGGAGTATTTAAGCGATTTGCTCAAAAAACGGGGTGTTGCCCACAATGTGCTAAACGCCAAAAACCACGAGGCCGAAGCCGAGATCATCGCCAATGCCGGCCAAAAGGGAGTGGTGACCATCTCCACCAACATGGCCGGCCGGGGAACCGACATCGTGCTCGGCGACGGGGTGGTGGAACTCGGAGGCCTTCATATCCTGGGTACTGAACGCCATGAGAGCCGGCGGATTGACAACCAGCTCCGGGGCCGTTCCGGGCGGCAGGGCGATCCCGGTTCTTCACGATTCTATCTCTCCCTGGAAGATGATCTGCTGCGGATTTTCGGCGGCGAGCGGATTTCCGGGATTATGAACCGCATGGGCATGAACGAGGGCGAGCCCATTGAGCACAAGATGATCTCCCGGGCTATTGAAAACGCCCAGCGCAAGGTCGAGGCTCACAATTTCGATATCCGCAAGCAGCTCCTGGATTTCGATGATGTGATGAACCAGCAGCGGGAAGTGATTTACCGCCAGCGCCAGCAGGCATTAAGCGACGACAGCCTTCGGCCGGTAATCCTGGAAATAATCGAAGAAAAGGCCGAACAGATTGCCTGGACCTATGCCGAGGAAAAAACTCCGCCCGAGCAGTGGGATTTAAAGACCTTGTCAGATGCCGTGTTCAGGCAGTTTAATTTTAAAATCGATTTGAGTCCCGGACGCCTGGAAGGACTGGACGCTGAGGCTCTTGCCCGCCGGATTGCAGATGAAGCCACAGCAGCCTATCACGAAAAGGAAAAAATGCTGCCGGAGGAAGAATTTCGCCACCTGGAACGCATTATCATGCTCCAGACCGTGGACAGCCTCTGGAAGGACCACCTGCTGTCCATGGATCATCTAAAGGAGGGCATCGGGCTGCGCAGTTACGCCCAGCAGGATCCCCTGATGGTTTACAAGCGCGAAGCCTTTGCCATGTTCCAGGAGATGATCGACCGGATTAAAGAGGAAACCCTCAAAATATTGTTCCGGATTCAGATTGCGCCCTCTGCCGAAGTCGATGACCTGGTTCAGCCCGAAGAACAGGAAATGTCATTTTCCCACGGCAGCGGCGAGGCTGCGGCCAAAAAGCCCCACAAACGCCAGGCGGCCAAGGTGGGCCGCAATGATCCCTGCCCTTGCGGCAGCGGTAAAAAGTACAAGAAGTGCTGCGGCAAATAGGCCTCTTATCCCTGTTTCCTTTCATTCTGCCCTGTTGGTGATCCTTTCTGCAGGCCGCATTTGATGAATTTGGGGTTGAATTTTGGATGCCAATGATTTTATAATTTTAATTACCCGGGCTGACAGTCCGGGTATCGGTGTTTATATTGAATTAAAATCCCGAAAATTTGCACGAAATTATTTTTTCAGGCAAGAGGGGTGTTTTCGGTGAAGCGGAGGAAATATGCAGGAAAACAGGCCGGGAACCGAAGAAAAAGTAATTTCAAAGACCCGGAAATCACTTCAGGAGCCGCCCATGTACCGGGTGCTGCTCCACAATGATGATTATACCACCATGGATTTTGTGGTGGAGCTGTTGATGAACGTATTTCAGAAATCTTTCGAGGAAGCCACCCGTATCATGCTGCGGATTCACAGATCCGGAGCCGGGGTGTGCGGCGTATATACTTATGAAGTGGCGGAAACAAAGATTGAAACGGTCCATCAACTGGCTACTGAAAGAGGGTTTCCGCTGAAAAGCTCTATGGAAAAGGTGTAGCCTATGATCAGCAAGGGACTGAGTATCGTGTTGAGCCAGGCCGTTAAAGAGGCCCGGAAAAGACGGCATGAGTATGTGTGCGTGGAACACATGCTCCATGCAATACTTCAAGACAGCGTTGGCAGCGAGATTATCGAATCCTGCGGCGGCAATGTGGAAACCATCCAGCAGGAGCTGGAGCGGTTTTTTGACGAAAAATTGGAAAAAGTACCCAATGACCATGAATATATCCTCCAGCAGACCATCCGCTTTCAGCGGGTGATCCAGCGGGCGGTCAACCACGCCCGGTCCGCGGAGAAGGAATCGGTGTATGTGGGCGATATTCTGGCCTCCATCCTGGAGGAGCGAAAATCCCATGCGGCTTATTTCATGGCCGCCCAGGGCATTACCCGGCTGGACGTGTTAAACGTGATTTCCCACGGCACATCCAATGAAATGTTTAAGGAAAGTTCGGATACCGGCATTACCACGGGCAAAAAGCAGAAGAAAAAGGAAGCCGATCCCCTGGAAGTTTATGCCGTGGATCTTGTGGAACAGGCCTTGTGCGGCCGGCTCGATCCATTGATCGGCCGGCAGGTGGAAACGGAGCGCACCGTGCAGGTGCTGTGCCGCAGGCGGAAAAACAATCCCGTGTTTGTGGGTGAGCCCGGGGTGGGCAAAACCGCCATGGCCGAGGGTCTGGCCCAGCGCATTGCCGAAGGACAGATTCCGGATCTGCTCGAGGGCGCACGCATTTATGCCCTGGATCTGGGGGCGCTGCTGGCAGGCACCAAGTACCGGGGCGATTTTGAGCAGCGGCTCAAATCCGTGATCAATGAACTGCAAAAGCGGGAAAACGCCATTTTGTTCATTGACGAGATCCACACCATTGTGGGGGCCGGGGCCACCAGCAGCGGGTCCATGGATGCCTCCAATATCTTGAAGCCCGCACTGGCAAGCGGGGAGATGCGCTGCATTGGTTCGACCACTTATGAGGAGTTCAAGAACTTCTTTGAAAAGGACAGGGCTTTTTCCCGCCGGTTTGAAAAAATCGAGATTTCCGAGCCCTCTGTCGATGATACTGTCAAAATTTTAAAAGGGCTGAAATCCTACTATGAGCAACATCACTGCATCGGATACACGGATGCTGCTTTAAAGGCTGCAGCCGAGCTGTCGGCCAAGTACATCAATGACCGTTATCTGCCGGACAAGGCCATTGATGTCATGGATGAGGCCGGGGTGCTGCTGCGGCTCACCGGTTCGGGCAGAAGAAAGCGGGTTCAGCCCACGGATATGGAAAAGGTGGTGGCCAAGATTTCCCGCGTGCCGGCCAATCGGGTCACCTCCACGGACAAGACCAATCTGGCCAGTCTGGAAACCCGGCTTGAAGAAAAGATTTTCGGCCAGCACAGCGCCATTGACTCCCTGGTGACGGCCATCAAGCGGTCCCGGGCCGGCCTGGGCGCACCTGAACGGCCCATTGGTTCGTTTTTGTTCACCGGTCCCACGGGTGTGGGCAAAACCGAGGTGGCCCGGCAAATGGCGGCCAACCTGGGGGTGAAGTTTCTGCGCTTTGATATGAGCGAGTACATGGAAAAACATGCCGTGGCACGGCTCATCGGAGCACCTCCGGGCTATATCGGCTTTGAACAGGGCGGGCTGCTCACAGAGCAGATCCGGAAAAATCCCTATGCCGTCCTGCTGCTCGATGAAATCGAAAAAGCCCACATTGACATGTACAACATCCTGCTCCAGGTCATGGATCACGCTGCGTTGACAGACAACAACGGCAAAGTGGCTGATTTCCGGAACGTGATTCTGATCATGACTTCCAATGCCGGTGCCAGGGAAATGGCGGCCAACACCATCGGATTTGCCGGCCGGCAGCCCGAGGATTTCGGCCGAAAGGGCAAAAAGGCCATTGAGAACTTTTTCAGTCCGGAGTTCCGCAACCGGCTCGATGACACCATTAATTTCCAGCCCCTGACCCAGGAGATCATGGAACAGGTGGTGGACAAATTCATGGATGAGCTGGCCCCGCAGCTTGCAGCGAAAAAGGTCTCTGTGCGGCTTTCGGCCAATGCCCGCAAATGGCTGGCCCAAAAGGGCCATGATCCGCATTTTGGCGCCCGGCCCCTGGACCGGCTGATCCAGAAGGAAATCAAGGACGTGCTCACCGACGAGATCCTTTTCGGCCGGCTCACAAAGGGCGGCGAGGTCTTTATAAAGGTCAAAGATGACCGGCTGATGTTTTCTTTCAGATAGAAGACCATGCCAATCTTTCGCCTTTCCGAGAAAGTGTCGTTTCCGCCGCCGCATTTTGCGGCGGCAAACGGCCTGCTGGCCATTGGCGGCGACCTGAGCCGGGAAAGGCTGCTGCTGGCTTATGAAAACGGCATTTTTCCGTGGTATTCGCCATATGACCCGATTCTGTGGTGGTGTCCGGACCCGCGTCTGGTTTTGTATCCCGGGCAGGTGCATGTACCCGACCGCCTGCGCCGGACCATCAAAAGCGGCTGTTTCCGGGTCACAAGCGATACCGTTTTTGACCGGGTGATTCGGCAGTGCGCCCGGGTTCGCCTGGAAAACAACGAGGAGACCTGGCTGGTCGATGACATGATCGAGGCCTACTGTCGGCTTCACGAAGACGGATACGCCCACAGCGTGGAAACCTGGCAAAACGACCAACTGGTTGGCGGGCTTTACGGAGTGTGTCTCGGCGGCTGCTTTTTCGGCGAATCCATGTTCACCCGGGCCAGGGACGCCTCCAAGGTGGCCCTGGTGGCCCTTTGCCGGCACATGGAGAAAAATCAATTTGACATGATCGACTGTCAGGTGGCAACAGCCCACTTGGTATGGATGGGGGCCCGGGAAGTGCCCAGGAAGGTGTTTTTGCGGCAGCTGCGAACTTCCCTGAAAAAACCGACCCAAAGGGACAAGTGGGTGGTCCCGCTTCCGGATTTTTCCGGCTGTGGAAACCGGGGGTACTGAGACCCCAGGGGCCTCCGGATGTGTCAAAAACGGACCCTTGATGGCCATTAAAGGAGGTTTGCATGAATCACGGGCCTGAACGCAAGTTTTACCTGAAACATTTCAAGTCCATCAGCCTGGCCATTGCCACTTACGAGGATTTCACCCAGCTGGTCAACCACCTTGCTGAAGGCTTGTGCCGGACTTTTGGGGTAAAAGGTGCCAGTATCATGATTCTCGACGAAATTGAGCAGGAGCTGTTCCGGGTCAGCAGTCACGGCATCAGCGAGGCTTACGTGGAGAAAGGCCCGGTTTTTGCGGATCCGAAAAAATGCGCCTTTTACACCGGCAAGGTGGAGGTGGTGGAGGATTTTCAGAGTGATGAACGGGTGCAGTACCCCGAGGCGGCAGCCAGAGAAGGCATTGTTTCCATGATGTCGATTCCCATCAAGTACCACAATATCAATACCGGTCTTATCCGGATCTGCCACAGTGACCGGCTCTGCATGCATGATGAGGATGTGGATTCGCTGAAAGTCATGGCCTGCCAGCTCGGAGTGGTCATTGAGGCCAACGGGCTGAGAAATTTTGTGGAACAGATCAAAATGGCCATTGACAATCTGCCGCCCAGAATCCGCGGGAGTTCCTGATGGCGGTGTTGACGCCGGACTTCGGGGATTTTTCCCGTATTGACTGCGGCGACGAAATCGTCCTTGGGCAACGGAGATACCGGATTACCGGATTTGAACGGGAGCGGCGCTTTGGCATCGAAGACCCCAAATTCTGGGTCAAGCGGGCCTTGGATGTGGAAACCGGGGAAAGAAAACTTTTAAAATTTGCCTTTTTTGAAAGCTTTTACACATCCCTGGCCGGCGTGAAAATCCGCTGTTTCCGGAACCCGGAAAAGGAAAGCCGGATTCTCGAACTTGTGGAGGGCCATCCATTTTTCATGCAGGGCTCATCGTTTTGGGATGAAAAGGGCTTTGATCCTGAAAAAATCCGCGTTGAGCTGGTACAAGAGCCCTATCCGACGATTACCGAAGGAATCATTGATTATTATAACCAGGGGGATTTTGATATGCTGATGATCGGCAGAAAAAAAATGTCCAAACAGGAAGAGTTCGTTCTTGGCGATATCAGCATCAAACTGATCCGGGCCCTGGGCAAAACCGCGGTGCTGGTGGTGAAAACCGGCTGATGCATGTCCACTGCCCATCCCCGGGTATCGCAAAATCCGATAATTGTGTCGCAGGGAGGCGTTATGGCGTCTGATTGCCTGTTTTGCAAGATTGCAAACAAAGAAATGGATACGGAATTGTTGATGGAAACCGACGATCTGGTGGTGTTCAAGGATATCAATCCGCTTGCGCCGGTGCATCTGCTGCTTGTGCCAAAACGGCATATCCGCAGTATCAATGATTTGGAAGATACGGACAGCCCGATTCTTTCAAAGCTGATTTTCGCCGCAAAGGAAATGGCCGTCAAAACCGGTGTGAGCACCACCGGCTACAGGCTGTTTTTCAATGTGGAAAAGGGCGGGGGACAGGAGATTTTTCATCTGCACATGCACATGATCGGGGGGTGGGAATCTTAGATGCCGGAAAATACAGGTAAAACAGCAGCAGAAAAGATATTTGACGCCCACCGGGTCGACAACCCGGCCGGGGATATGGTTGTGCTGGGTTTGGATGCGGTGTTCTGCCATGAAATCACCACGCCGGTGGCCATCAACGATCTGATTGCCAGGGGAAAGGACCGGGTTTTTGACCCCTCGCGCATCATGGCGGTCATTGATCATGTGACCCCGGCCAAGGACTCCAAAACCGCCATGCAGGGAAAGATCATGCGGGATTGGGCCCGGCGCCATGATCTCGAGCATTTTTTCGATATCGGCAGAAACGGTGTCTGCCACGCCCTGTTTCCGGAAAAAGGATTTGTCCGGCCGGGTTATACCATCATCATGGGCGATTCCCACACCTGCACCCATGGCGCATTCGGCGCCTTTGCCGCCGGCGTGGGCACCACCGACCTGGAAGTGGGAATTTTAAACGGAGTCTGCGCGTTTCGCTATCCCCGCTCCATTAAAATTGAAATCACCGGTGAGCTGGCAGACGGTGTATTTGCCAAGGATGTGATTCTGCATATTATCGGTCAAATCGGAGTCAACGGAGCCACTGACTGTGTCATCGAGTTTGCCGGTCCGGTGGTGGCGGCCATGAGCATGGAGGCGCGCATGACCCTGTGCAACATGGCCGTTGAAGCCGGGGCCACCTGCGGCATCTGCTATCCGGACATGACCACCGTGGAATACCTCTGGCCTTTTATCCGCACAGAGTATGACTCCCGGCAAGCCGCGCTGGAAGATTATCGCAGGTGGCAGCCGGATCAAGACGCTGTTTACCAGCAGGTGCTGCAATTTGATGTCACGGATCTGCCTCCGCAGATCACCTACGGCTATAAGCCGGACAAAGTGTGCCCGGTTTCGGAAATGCAGGGAACTGCCGTGGATCAAATCTATATCGGTTCGTGCACCAACGGCCGAATAGAGGATCTGCGGGTGGCCGCCCGGGTGCTTTCGGGACAGCGGATCAGCGATTCGGTCCGGGGAATTGTCTCCCCGGCCACCCCGGAAATCTATCAAAAGGCTCTGGATGAAGGCATTATCAAAACCTTCATGGATGCCGGCTTCTGCGTGGCCAACCCCACCTGCGGGGCCTGCCTGGGCATGAGCTGCGGGGTGATCGCAGAAGGGGAGGTCTGCGCCTCCACCACCAACCGCAATTTCTACGGCCGCATGGGAAAAGGCGGCATGGTGCATTTGATGAGCCCGGCCACTGCCGCGGCCACTGCCCTTGCCGGCCATATTGCCAATTCGAACCTTTACAGACAATAAAACATCACCAGCGAGGCCAAGTCATATGCATACGTTCGGGGGCAAGACCCTGTTTCTGGACCGGTCGGATATCAATACAGACGAAATCATTCCTGCCAAGTATTTAACCGAAATCTCCAAGAAGGCGCTGCAGCCCTACCTGCTCGAGGATCTGAACCTGGAAGGCTTTGATCCGGCAAAAGACATTGCCGGCTGCCGGGTGATCGTGACCCGGGCCAACTTCGGGTGCGGCTCCTCGCGGGAGCATGCTCCTTGGGCTTTGGAGGTCAACGGCATTCACATGGTGATTGCCCGAAGCTATGCCCGGATTTTCCGGCAGAATATGTTTAATTGCGGCATGCTGGCCATTGATCTGCCCGAAGAAACCATTGACCGGCTTTTTAACGAGTTTGCCGGCCCGGACACGGAAATTTATGCAGACCTGGAGACAGGCGAGCTGACTGTGGAAAAACAGGGCCGGCAGACAAGGATTGCTTTTACCGTGTCCGAGTTTGACCGGGCACTGGTGGCTACCGGCGGATGGGTGGAGTATGCGGATGCCAGATACGGGACCGGATCATGAAAAGCTTTGAAGATTTGTTTTGGCAATTGGAGCAAAAAAAGAAAACCGCGGATCCGGATTCGGGCACCGTGGCCCGCCTGGCCCGGGGCCCCCATGAGATCGGCAAAAAACTGGTGGAGGAAGCCGGCGAGGTCTGGATGGCGGCCCGGTACGAAAGCCGGGAGCAGACCGCAGCGGAAATCGCCCAGCTGCTCTATCACACTCAGGTCATGATGCTGGCCTGTGACTTAAGCCTTGAGGATATTTACCAGCACCTTTGAAGCCTTCCTTTAATGCCTGGTTCTATAATTTTCGCATGATGCCGGCCCGGTGGCGATTTGCTCCCTGCTGACCGCTTGCGCGCTCAATGCGACTCGCAAACCACCCCCGGGCCGGCATCATGGCCGACGGTGTGCAAAGTTTTACGCCAAGGGAGTCAGAAGGAACACATTCAAGTCTTAAAAAGCGATGTTTTCATGCCCGGTCCCGTGGGCTGGCCCGGCAAGAACCCTTCCAAGGAAGGCCGGGGGCGGGGTCGGTTTATGAAGCGACATTGAGCGTTTCCGGGATAAATTCAGCCAACGCCGGAGCGAGTAAAATTTCAAATTGCCCAGGACTGGATGGAAAAAACCCGGAAACGGTCAGGAGCGAAAAAACTGACCCCGGCCCCAGGGCTTCCTTCCCAAAAAAACAGGCGGTCCGGAGATCCGGTGCCGCCTGTTTTTGCCTGGATGCAAAGATACTGTATTTCAGTTGGTTTTGATTTCGATTTTTCTGGGTTTTGCCGCTTCGGCCTTTGGCAGTACCAAGTGGAGCACCCCGTCTTTTAGCTCGGCGTCGATTTTTTCCTGGTCCACCAGCTCCGGCAGGGTGAACTGCCGGTAATATTGCCCGATTTCGTATTCCACCAGGATGTCGGTTTCGTCCTGGCTTTCAAACGGTTTGATCTCGCCGGTCAGTGTCAGGGTGTTTTCCCGCACATCAATATTGACGTCATTGGGTGCCACACCCGGCATGTCCGCCATGAGTGTGATGCCGTCTTCATTTTCAAAAATATCGACTGCCGGGATAAACACAGGCCCCGGCCGGGTCTGCTCGGCGCCTGCGACTTCCTGTTTTCCCTTTACCTGCATGTCCCTGCTCTGTGCTTCGTTTGCCATATCGCATCCTCCTTTTGCAAAAGATCGGATGATTGTTTTATGCCTTGATCTGAATCTGCTTGGGTCTGGCTTTTTCAGATTTGGCAATGGTCAATGTCAGAACGCCGTTGGTGAGCCGGGCATCGATTTTATCCCGGTCAATCTCGCCGGGAAGGGTCAATGCCCTGGAAAACCGGCCGGCTTCACGTTCCCTTCGGTGATACCGGGCATTTGGATCGGGCTCGATGGTGCGCTGCCCGGAAATGGTGATGTTTCTGTCGGTGGCCTGGATATCGAGATCCTCACCTTTCACTCCGGGCAATTCCGCGCGCAGGATATAGTTCTCCTTTGTCTCTGTGAGGTTGACCAGGGGAAATACACCGGCTCTTGGAATGCGGTAGCCGGCATCGGCCTGGCCGATGACCTGATCGAGATATCTGCGCACCCTGTCCATTTCCTCGAAGGGATTTCTCCCGGCAAAATCCGGAAAATCAAGAAAGCGTCTGGTGATCATGGCAATTCCCTCCTTTTTTTGCTCAAACGGGTTTTGTGGACAATAAGCTTCCGTTATTGCTGGTACAGTTGTTTATTCATATATATCAGGATGTTGGTCTTCAGATGGAATGTAATCACAAACTTCGGGGTGTCAAGATAGCCTCGTGCATTTTTCTTTCCGGAAGGCGGGAAAATTGCTTTACAAAACTTAACGTTTACGTTACTTTTTTAAAACAGATTTTACTTTTATGATCATTGTATTGTTGCATCCGTTCCCCGGCGCCCGGGTTCCGGGCGGACGAGGCTCCCTGCCACTGACATAAGGAGGTGAATCTTGGATTTCGATCTTACCACTGAACAGGAAATGATTCGCAAGGAAATCCGCAAATTTGCCGAAAGACAGATCGGGCCGGTGGCTGCTGAACTCGATGACCAGGAAGCTTTTTCTCCGGAACTGACCCGAAAAATGGGCGATATCGGCCTGTTTGGCATGTTTGTTTCCGAAAAATTCGGCGGACAGGAGCTTGATTACATTTCCTATATTATTGCAGTGGAGGAAATCGCCCGGGTGGACGGCTCCCAGGCGGCCACGGTGGCTGCCGGAAATTCCCTGGGCATTGGTCCGATCCACTATTTCGGCACTCCCGAGCAAAAAAACAAATACCTTCCAAAGCTGTGTGCCGGCGAGGCTCTCTGGGGCTTTGGGCTCACCGAACCCACAGCCGGCTCAGATGCGGGCGGAACCCGGACCACCGCAGTCAAAGACGGCAATGAGTGGGTGATCAACGGATCCAAGATTTTTATCACAAATGCTGCCTGCGAAATGTCAATGGGGGTTACGGTCCAGGCCGTGACCGGCCGGCGCGATGACGGGCGGCCGGAATACACCTGTTTTCTCGTGGAACACGGCACACGGGGCTTTGTTGCCAAACCCATGCACAAAAAAATGATGTGGCGGGCCTCTAATACGGCGGAGCTGTATTTTGATGATGTGCGCGTACCGGCGCAAAACATCCTCGGCCGCCAGGGCGAGGGCTTTCACCAGATGTTAAACACCCTTGACGGCGGACGGCTCTCCATTGCCGCCATGGGCCTTGGCGGAGCCCAGGGGGCATATGAGACGGCCCTGAAGTATGCAAAACAGCGGGTCCAGTTCGGAAAACCCATTTCCCGATTCCAGGCCATTGGTTTTAAACTGGCGGATTCGGCCATGGAAATCGAATGTGCCAGAAATCTTTTGTACAAGGCCTGCTGGCTGCGGGACAAGAAACGGCCGTTTCAGAAGGAGGCGGCCATGGCCAAGCTCTACTGCTCCGAACTCATGGGCCGGGTGGCGGATCATGCCGTGCAGATCCACGGCGGATACGGGCTGATGAAGGAATACAACGTGGAACGATTCTACAGGGATCAGAAGCTGCTGGATATCGGCGAGGGCACTTCCGAAGTCCAGCGCCTGGTGATTTCCAGAAACATTGGTTGCTGAAGACCCCGTTGCCGGGGCCTGTGTGCGGACATCAATACAGGAGGATCCAGTCATGGAAAATGAAAATGTCCTTGTAAAAGAAGACCGGGGCCAGGTTCGGATTCTGACCCTGAATCGTCCCGACATGATGAATTCGGTGAATTTTGCCATGCTTCGGGCCCTGAAGTCCGAAATAGAGGCCCTGCGCTTTGATCCCGATATCCGGGTGGTGATCATCACCGGGACCGGGGAAAAAGCTTTTTGTGCGGGTGCGGATTTAAAGGAGCGCGCCACCCTCACCGATATCCAGGTCAAGGAATTTATCTACACCATCCGCAACCTGCTAAGCGATATTGAATCGCTGAACAAGCCGGTGATTTCAGCGGTAAACGGCATTGCCCTGGGAGGGGGAACCGAGATTGCCCTGGCCAGCGATTTGCGCATTGCCTCCATGAACGCCTCCATGGGGCTGACCGAAACCCGGCTGGCCATCATTCCCGGCGGCGGCGGCACCCAGCGGCTGCCCCGGCTTGTGGGACGGGGCAAGGCAAAGGAATTGATTTTCACCGGCCGGCGGGTGGATGCCCAGGAGGCCCTGGAGATCAGCCTGGTCAACAGCATCTGTGAGCCGGAACTGCTCATTGATGAGGCCCTGAAAATGGCGGAGATGATTTGCGAAACCGGCCCCATTGCCATTGAGCAGGCCAAGTTTGCCATTGATGCAGGAATGGAAACGGATTTAAAAACCGGTCTTGCCATTGAGTCCAATGCCTACTGGATTACCATTCCCACCCAGGACCGTTTAGAGGGCCTGGCTGCGTTCCGGGAAAAGCGCAAACCCGTGTACAAAGGCAAATAGGAGATCCATCCCATGACAGAAGCCATGAGTGAAAGCCGGCAGCATTGGTTAAATGAGGAAGCAAAGCTCGATGAACGCGTCAATGAGGCTTTGTGGCCCGGCGGGCAGGAGGCTGTGGACCGCCTGGCCAAACAGGGAAAAAAACCCGTGCGCGAGCTTATTGATCAGTTGATTGATCCGGGCACCCAATTTTTTGAGCTCTCCCGGATTGCCGGATTCGGGATGAATTACCCGGGGGTCGAGGACGTGCCCTGCGCCGGGGTTGTCACGGGCCTTGGAAAAATCTACGGCAACTGGACCATGATTATTGCCAATGACAGCCGGGTCAAGGCCGGGACCTATTTTCCCATTACCCTGAAAAAGCACATGCGCGCCCAGGCCATTGCGGAAAAAAACGGGCTCAACTGCGTCTATATCGCTGATTCCGGCGGGGCGTTTCTGCCCATGCAGGCTGATGTGTTCCCGGATGACCAGCATTTCGGCTCCATGTTTTACAACATGGCCCGGATGTCGGCCAAGGGATTAAAGCAGGTGACCCTGAGCACCGGCGGCAATACCGCGGGCGGGGCCTATATCGTGTTTATGGCCTGCGAGGCGGTGATGATCGACAAGATGTCCTATTCCTTTCTGGGCGGACCGCCTTTGGTGAAAATGGCCACAGGAGAGGAGATTTCCGCGGAAGACCTGGGCGGTGCGCGGGTGCATACCCATGTGTCGGGGGGCGCTGATCATTTCTGCAAAAACCAGGACGAAGCCATCGAGAAAGTGCGGGAAGTGTTGTCCCTGGAACCTTTGCAGACCTGTCATCTTCAGCGTTTTGAGGAAAGCCCGCCTTTATATCCCATGGAACGGATCTATGATATTTTGCCCGCCCTGGGCAGCCAGGCCATTGATACCCGGTCCGTGATCGAAACCATTGCAGACGACAGCCATTTCATTGAATACAAGGCCCATTACGCCCCTGGCCGGGGCGATAACATTCTTGCCGGCAAGGTCCGGATCAAGGGCTATCCCATGGGCGTGATCGCTTCGAACCGCATCGGGATCATATTCGAGGAAGCCGCCCGAAAGGCCGCGGAATGGATCGTGCGCTGCTCTCATGAAAAGATCCCCATCTTGTTTGTCCAGGGCTCGCCCGGCTACATGGTGGGATCGGATGCCGAGCACAACGGCATCGGAAAATACGGGGCCGACATGGTAAGAGCCGTGTCCTGCGCCCAGGTGCCGAGGATTCAGCTGGTTATCGGCCAGGACAACGGGGCGGCCAACTACGGCATGTGCGGAAGGGCGTACCGGCCCACGTTTTTGTTTAACACCATGCGGGGCCGGACTTCGGTGATGAGCGGGCGAAGTGCCGGCGGGGTGCTGCTTTCCATTGAGGACAGAAAGCGACAGGCCCAGGGCCGCCCCATGACCGACGAAGAGCGCGATGCATTTTACAAAAAAATGGTGGAAAAATACGACGGTGAAGCCCATCCGTTTTTCTGCGGAGCCCGGCTCTTAAATGACCGGACCCTGAAATTTACCGAAATTCGGGACTGGCTGGCCATGGCCGCGGAAGTCAGCACACTCCAGCCCGTTGGCGAGCCCGGCTTCGGCAATTTCCGCTTTTAAACATTGATGGCGCCGTAAAAAGTTCAATATCTGCGTTACGCGCAATTTCTCAGAATTTCACGTACGGCCAAGTACGCTGCATTCTTCGAAACTGCGCAAGCCTTGATCTTGAACTTTTTACGGCGCCATCAACCTTGAACTTTGAACCCTGAACATTGAACCTTGAACATTGAACCAACAGGGGGGCTTTATGACCGAATATGATCTCTGGAAAATTTTTCCGCGCATGCCCGGAAAAGTCACCATCGGCGACATTACTGTCCGCGACGGGTTCCAGCATCTGGAAAAGTTTATCTCCACCCGGGCCAAGATCTTTTACGCAGAAGAAATGATTTTTGCCGGGTGCCGCAACATCGAGGTCACCAACCTGGGAAACCCCTACCTGCTGCCCCAGTTCTCGGATGCAGAGGAAGTGCTGGGCTATCTTCGGGGAGAACGGTTTAAAAAGCGCTGCGCCAAAAGGGGGATCAACCCGGATGATGTCTGCATCACGGCCGTGACCATCCGGGAACCAGCAGTGGATCGGGCCATTGATCTAAAGCAGAAGGGTATCGGCCCGGACCGGGTGCTGATGATGGTTTCCACAGAAGAGGAGCATCATTTTGCCAATTCCGGAGTCACGCTGCCCATGTACTGGAAGGAGGCCGAACGGTGCATCAAAAAATGTACGGATGCCGGAATCAAGATGTGCGGCACCGTGAGCACCATCTGGGGCAGCCCCATTGCCGGGGCCACGGAATTAAAGGATGCAGTGGAGTTTACCAAGCGGTGGCTGGAAATCGGGGCCGCGGATATCGAGCATGCAGATCATGACGGAAGCGCTTCAGCCGCTGATGTATACCGCTATTTTTCCATGATCCTCGATGAAATACCCAACACGGATTTGCACCTGGCCCATTTCCATGAAACCAAGCGGGTTGCCGCAGCCTCCATTCTGGCAGCCCTGCAGGCGGGCATCACCCAGTTTGAAGCCACCCTTGGCGGCATGGGCGGTCAGCCCGCCAATTTTCTGGATGACTGCCCTGTGCCGGGAACCGGGGAATATTATTACGATGATCCTCGGTATGTGGGATTAAACTGCCTGGAGGACATGCTGGTGCAGATCGATGAGATGGGCATTGCCCACGGATACGACGTGGACCGGGTGCTCTGGCTGGGCCGCCAGATGGAGCGCACCGCCGGTCACAGGCTGCGCAGCGAGGCGGTGATCAACGGCCGGACATTAAAGGAGGGGCACATGAAGTTTGCCCGGCCCGGCTTAAAAAAGCTCAAGCAAAAGCAGGGGGAAAGCCCGGGTCAGTTGGTACCGGCAGATTGGGGAGACCAGGCGCTGCTGCCAAAACAACACAGGCCCGGGTAAAGTCGGCTTTATCCTGAAAACGGGACAGGCCGGAAACCAAAAAGCACTGCGATCAAAAAAAGGGGGGCCGAAGATGTCAAAACTGCTTTGGCAGCCATCTGAACAACGAATCCGGCAGACGCGCATGTACCGGTTCATGGCTTATGTCAATGAACGGTACAACAAGGATTTTTCCTGTTATGACCATTTGTACCAGTGGTCTGTCACAGAGATTGCCGATTTCTGGGCAGCGGTCTGGGATTTCATGGAGATCCGGGCATCTGTGCCCTATGATCAGGTCATCGACGATGCGACCAAAATGCCCGGGGCCAAATGGTTTGGCGGTGCCAGGCTCAATTTTGCGGAAAATCTGCTGCGATATCGCGATGACAAAACCGCCCTGGTTTTCCAGGGTGAAGACCGGGCCCCGGTGTACTGGAGCTATGCCCGGGTCTATGAAGAAGCCGCGCGCCTGGCCGCATCCATGAAGGAACTGGGCGTGGGTCCGGGCCACCGGGTGGCCGGGTATATGCCCAACATGGCTGAAACCGTCATTGCCATGCTGGCGGCCGTGAGCCTGGGGGCCACCTGGTCTTCGTGCTCTCCGGATTTTGGCATCAAGGGCGTGCTCGATCGGTTCGGCCAGATTGAGCCCACTGTGCTGTTTGCCGCTGACGGCTATTTTTTCAAGGGCAAGCGCATCGACACCATCTCCCGCCTGGAAGAAATTGCCGGGCAAATCCCGTCGGTCAAACGATTTGTGGTTGTGCCCTATACCATGGAAAACCCTGACATTTCGGGTATCAAAAACGCCGTGATGTATCCGGATTTCCGGGCCGGCGGGCCGGCACCGGAAATGGAATTTGCTCAATTGCCGGCCGATCACCCTCTTTATATCATGTATTCTTCCGGCACCACGGGTCTTCCCAAGTGCATGGTCCAGGGGGCCGCGGGAATACTGGTCAACCAGTTAAAGGAAATGGTGCTGCACACGGATGTGGGACGCGAAGACACGGTTTTTTATTTCACCACCTGCGGGTGGATGATGTGGAACTGGCTTGTCAGCGCCCTGGCCACGGGCGCCACCATTGTGCTCTATGACGGCAATCCGTTTTACCCGGGGCCGGAAGCCTTGTGGAAAATGGCGGAAGATCAGAAAATCAGCGTTTTCGGCACCAGCGCAGGATACCTGGGAGCCCTGGAAAATTCCGGATTGCGGCCGGGTGACCGCTTTGATCTGAGCGGTCTGCGGGCGGTTTTGTCCACCGGCTCGCCCTTGTCCGAGGAAGGCTTTGAGTTTGTTTATGACGCCATCAAAGGTGACCTGCAGCTGGCCTCCATTTCAGGCGGCACGGATTTAAACGGATGCTTTGCCCTGGGCAATCCCATGGGCCCGGTCTACGCAGGCGAATTGCAGTGCCGGGGTCTTGGCATGAAAGTGGAAGCCTATGATGACCAGGGGCGGCCGGTTACGGGGCGGCAGGCAGAACTGGTATGCACCGCGCCGTTTCCGTCCATGCCCTTGTATTTTTGGAATGATCCGGACAACAAAAAATATTTGTCCGCTTATTTTGATGTCTATCCCGGGGTGTGGCGGCACGGGGACTATATCGAGATCAACGAGCGCGGCGGGGTCAGGATTTACGGCCGGTCGGATGCCACATTAAATCCCGGGGGCGTGCGCATTGGCACGGCTGAGATCTATCGCCGGGTCAATGATTTTGCCGAGGTCGAAGACAGCCTGGTGGTGGGCCAGGACTGGAAGGGCGACGAGCGGGTGGTGCTGTTTGTCAAACCGGTCCAGGGCTGTGCAGTGGATGAGGATCTGAAAGACCGGATCAAAAAAAATCTGCGGCAGAATGCCTCACCCCGCCACGTGCCGGCCAAAATTCTGGAAGTACCCGATATTCCCTATACACTTAACATGAAAAAAGTGGAGCTGGCGGTTAAAAACATCATTGAAAACAAACCCGTGAGCAACCGGGACGCACTTTTAAACCCGGATGTACTCGATTTTTATGCCAACATCAAGCAAGTGCATGAGGAGTAGAAAACCACCATGACACAAAAAAATCAAACAGCGGCGTTTTCCTCCATTGAAGAGATGACTGAATCCGACCTGGGCCGGTATATGGTCACCATGATGCACCGGATGGTCATGCACCACGTGCTATGGTTCTCCGAGGTCAAGCACCAGATGGGCTTTGAACAGGCCATGGAAATGCTGGATCAGGCCTTTGAAACAAGTTTTCAGATTCAGCTCAAACGCCTTTCCAAAGTTCTGGGCTTTGAGATCAGAGACGGCCTGCCTGCGCCTCTGCTCGATCTTTCAGCGGAGAAAAAGGGTGAACTCATTGGCGCCCTGTGCGCCAACTGGCTGGTCAATGACGGGGTCTGGTTTCAGACCGTGGAGCAGACCCACGGCATGAACGAAGCCAAGCGGTGCAATGATTCCTGCTGGAGCCAGTTTTCTCCGGTGGAAGCCGGCCTGATCCGCCGGTTTCTGGGGCTTTCAAAAAAATCCGGCCTGGAGGGACTCAAAAAGGCCCTTGGATTTCGCATGTATGCCAATATCAACACCCAGTCCATTATTGACGAAGGACCCAACAGTTTTGTGTTCCAGATGAATGAATGCCGGGTCCAGGTGGCCAGAAAGCGCAAGAACCTGGCCGATTATCCCTGTAAATCCGCAGGGTTGGTTGAATACAGCTATTTTGCCGCAGCCGTTGATCCGCGCATCCGCACCGAGTGCATCGGATGCCCGCCTGACGAGCATCCAGAAGAATGGTATTGCGCCTGGCGCTTTTCCATGGCAGAAGAATAATGATTAATGCCCCTGTGGGCAAACAAGACATTTGAACGCAAGCGGAAAACGCGCCCATGGAAAAGAAAAAGGAAATGGTGTTTATCACCGTTATTGGCGAGGACAAAAAAGGAATCGTGGCCACGGTGGCCACCTATCTTTATCATCAAAACATTAATATCATCGATATCAACCAGCGGATCATGCCTGACGGCTGTTTTGTCATGTCCATGTTTGTTGATGTCTGCGATGCAGCGGTCAACATGGAGGAACTGAGCCTGGGCCTTGAAAAAATCGGTCAGGATCTGGCCATGTCCGTGCAGGTGCAGCATGAAAACATTTTCCGGATGATGCACAGGATCTGAAAAAAATGCCATTTGAAGTCGAAGAGATCTACGAAACCGCCAGCATGATCCTGCGCCAGCATTTAGACATCCGGACCACCACCCTGGGCCTGAATCTCAAGGACTGCATTGATTCCGACTTCGGGGTTTTTCGCAAAAATGTCTATGACAAGGTCTGCTCCCATGCCGAACGGCTGATTGCCGAATCTGCAAGGCTTGAACGCAAATACGGCATTCCTGTTGTCAACAAGCGCATTGCCGTCACCCCGGTGAACCTGATCATGGAAACCCACTGCGAGCCGGAAAAGTTTCTGGAAATGGCCCAGACCCTGGATGCGGCCGCCCGGGACGCGGGGGTGGATTTTATCGGCGGATTCGGCGCCCTGGTGCAAAAGGGGCTGACCCGTGCTGACAGCATGCTCATTGAGGTGCTGCCCGATGTTTTGTCCCAGACCGAAAGGGTCTGCTCTTTTTTGAATGTGGGCTCCTTTGTCTCGGGCATGAACCTGGATGCGGTCAACCGGATTGGGCCGATGCTCAAACAGACCGCAGCCAAAAGCGAAAACGCCGTTGGGTGTGCCAAGTTTGTGGTGTTTGTCAATGCTCCTGAGGACAATCCGTTTATGGCCGGGGCCTTTCACGGGGTTGGCGAGGCGGATGCGGCATTAAATATCGGCATCAGCGGCCCCGGCGTGGTTCGAAGCGTGGTTGAGCAGAACCGGGACTGCGACCTGACCCGGCTGTCAGAGGTGATCAAGCGCACGGTGTTTAAAATCACCCGGGCCGGGGAGTTAATCGGCCGGGAACTGGCCGGTGCCCTGGGCATCGGATTCGGGATCGTGGATATTTCCCTGGCTTCCACCACGGCCCGGGGCGATTCCGTGGCCGGGGTGATTGAGGCCTTCGGCATTGAAAAAATCGGGGCCCACGGCTCCACCCTGGCCCTGGCGCTTTTGATGAATGCGGTGAAAAAAGGCGGGGCCATGGCCAGCGGAAATGTGGGGGGCTTGAGCGGCACATTTATTCCCATCAGCGAGGACTCGGGTATGATCGATGCCGTATGCGCAGGCGCCCTTGGCCTGGATAAGCTCGAAGCCCTGACCGCGGTCTGCTCCGTGGGCCTGGACATGTTTGCCGTTCCCGGTGATACGCCCGAAGAAACCCTTTGCGCCATTATTGCCGATGAACTGGCAATCGGGGTGATCAACAACAAGACAACAGCCGTGCGGGTCATTCCGGTGCCGGGTAAAAAGGCCGGGGATTTGGTCCAATTCGGCGGACTTCTGGGCACCGCCCCGGTGATGCATGTCAACGGGTTTTCATCAAGGCAATTTTTAAAACGGGGCGGGCGGCTGCCCGCGTCTGTAACCAGCATGCGCAATTAAGGCCGGCATGGCATTGGAGAAAAGCAGTTGAGCAAGCATCTGGCATCTTATCTGGATTTTGCCGTGGAAACCGCCTACCTGGCCGGGCGGCTGACACTGGGATATTTTCAGGCGGGCATTCGCCCGGATTTCAAGGCGGATCAGACGCCTGTGACCGTGGCTGATCAAAAGGCAGAGGAACTCATCCGTGGCCGCATTGAAAAAAAATTTCCGGATCATGCCATTGTGGGCGAGGAATTCGGAGAATCAACGCATAAAGGGGCAAGCCATCGCTGGTATATTGATCCCATTGACGGCACAAAAGCCTTTACCCGGGGCGTTCCCCTTTACGGAGTCTTGCTGGGCCTGGAAATCGAGGGGCGGGTGGAAGCCGGTGTGGCCTATTTTCCGGCGCTGGATGAGATGGTGGCGGCCGCCACCGGCCTTGGCTGCCGTTTCAACGGCCGGCCGGCCAGGGTGTCTTCGGTTGAGAAAATGGCCGATGCAGTGGCCGCATTCACGGATCCGGGCAGCTTTGCCCAATACGGGCGTGCCGAAGCCTGGCAAAGAATTGGGCAGGCGGCTTACGTGCGCGCCGGCTGGGGCGATGCCTATGGGCACTGCCTGGTGGCCACGGGCCGGGCCGAAGTCATGCTCGATGCCGTGGTCAATGTCTGGGACTGCGCCCCGTTTCCGCCGATTTTAAAGGAAGCCGGCGGTTATTTCGGCGATTGGTCCGGCAATGAAACCATTTTCGCAAACGAGGCCATATCCGCAAATGCCGCTGTTTTGCCCCGGGTTTTGGAGCTTATCCGCGGGTAGAGGCTTCAAACGTGGCCGCCAGCACGTCGGTGAGCCGCAGGGTGTGCTGCCGGATTTCCTCCGGGGTTCTTCCGGGATACCGGCCATAGCTGATCATCAGGCCGTTTAGCGCTGAAAACAGCGCATGGGCGGCAATTCTTGTATCCTTTTGGATGCCGGCCAAAATCACCGCCTGTTCGATGCGGTCCACCATGGAGCGCATGCTGTTGTTGAGATTATGGACTCCGTCCTCGGAGAGCTCGCCGCCGAGGATAAAGTTGCTCATCATCTGAAAAAAGGTCATGTTTTCGTTTAGATAATTGACATAAGTCCTGCAAAATCTTGGGAAAACATCCTCGTCCTTGTTTTCCAGGGCCGAATCCATCAGGTCGGTGATTTCCTTGGCGCTTTCCAGAAATACGTCCAGAAAGACTTCGCCCAGGCTGGTATAATGATTGTAAATGGTACCCACACTCACACCGGCGGTTTTTGCGATTTCCCGGACCGTGACATCCCGGAAAACCTTTCTGGAAAAAAGATCCCGGGCTGTATCGGCAATCAGCCGGCGGCGGGCTTCTCTTTCCTCTGTCTTGAGTTGTTCAAGGGTTCTTAACGCCACGATTCATGCTCCTTTCAAAAAAAACCGGCGGGTTTTTACCCGGTATTGTGTTTTGATTGTCCGTTCATATTTCAAAACCCCATTCTACATGCAATTGTCATGATTTTCCAGAACAATTTTCAAAAATTCTTTCCATGTAAAAGGGATTGTTCAAGAAAGCCTGGCGGGCAGGTGCAGAGTGTGCTGGATACAGGACGGCAGCTGTTCTGCCTGGTGGGTTACATAAACAATGGTGAGATCGCTGATGGCGGCAATGGCGTCTGTAAGCTGCTGAAACGCCCTTTGCTGACTGCGCGCCAGGCCCTGGCAGGGTTCGTCGAGGAGCAAAAGATACGGATTTTTCACCAGAGCCCGGGCCAGCAGGCACAGCCGCTGTTTTCCGGCTGACAATTGCGAAAAATACCTGGCGCCAAATTCAGACAAGCCCAGGATGCCCATCCACTGCTCTGCTTTTTGACGGTTTTGGGGGCTGGTTTGCCGCAACACGCCCAGGGTGTCGTAAAAACCCGACTCCACCACGTCAACACAGGTGTATCGGAGCGGAAAGTACTGGAACAGCTCCGGGGACATGAAACCGGTTTTTTTTCTTGATCTCCCAGATGCTTTCCCCGGAGCCGCGTTTGCGGTCAAACAAGACAATGTCATTGGCGTAGGCCTGCGGGTGATCCCCGTTGATAAGGCTGAGCAATGTGGATTTGCCGGATCCGTTTGGACCGGACAAGGCCCAGTGCTCGCCCTGGCGGATCTGCCAGTTGATGTTTTCAAAAATCACAGTGCCGCCATAGGCCACCCGGACATTTTTCATGCCCACCATCAGGTTAAATCGCTGCCTGGCATTGTTGTTCATCAGTGTCCTGAGCCGACGGGTGTCTGCCTGGCCCGGAAACCGGTTTTGCCCAAAGGATGGGCAGAATGCCTTTTTTTCATACACCTGGAGGTTTTTTTCCGGTGTCGGTACGGCCACATGCGTAATTACACCCGGGATCTGGTCCGGGTTGGTGGCCATGACCAGGCAGATGCCGGATTCTGCAATTTGAAAAAAAAGATCCTCAAAGGTTTGACGCGTTTTTTCATCCAGACCGGCCAGGGGGCAATCCAGCAGCAGCAAAACCGGATGCTGTAAAAGGGCTGCGGCAATGCGCAGTCGCTTGCTTTCTCCGCTGGAAAGTTTGATCACGTGGCGCCGGGCGATGGATTCAAGTTTGAAGCAGGCATATATGCGTTCCAATGTCCAGGGGGTGTCCGGGCTTGCTTTTTGCGCCTTTTCAGCCAGGTATTGCGCCACAGTTGGCGCGTGGTCGGCATAGCCGGCATTAAAGCGCTGCTGGTAATAAAAACGGCCGGCGCCGGCAGGGGGCTGAAAATCATGGCGGATGTCCACGTATACGGATCGGCGCCGGTTGGCCGCAGCCGGGGTTGCGGGAGGGGATTTTCGGATGCGCTCATATTCGTTGTGCCGGATTTTGCCTCTTAACACAGGCAATTGCCCGTCAAGCGCCCGGAGCAGGGCGCTTTTGCCCGATCCGCTTTCTCCCGCCACAGCCAGGTGCTGGTTTTTTCGGATTTCAAGGTTCAGGTTTGAAAAAATCCGTTGCTGATGATACGTGATATCCGTATTTTCAATGCTCACAAGCCGGGTGTTGTCCATGGGGCGCACACAAGCCTGATCCGGGGCCTGCTGACGGCGGGCCCGTGGTTTTGATTTTGTATTGATTGATAAGCCTGTAAAAAGTCTTTTTTACAGGCAGTGTTAAGTTTTAAGTGATTAAGTGTTAAGTAAAATCAATAAGTTATTTCTTCATTGATTAGCGGTTATATCCGATTTGGGCCTTTTTACGATTCCATCATTGATTGTTACCTGAATTAATGATGATAGCAGATCGGCACCCGGCTTTTCCACGATTTTTTCCGGCATGCATAAGCACTGGTATTTTTTTGCATGCAGATGAGTTTGCAGGAGGAGAAAGACAAATGCCCGTAACAGTCCGAAAAACGCCCGGGGTTGCCGACGGCCCAAAGGAAATCTATCTCTGCCAGGTGGGGGATACGGTTTCCTGCGGGGCCTGCTGCGGGCTCTACAATGTGGCCGATGCCTCCAGGCAGGGCCTCTGCCGCATGCTGGAAAGACGCACGCATGCCTTTGCCCGGGTGCCCCGGCAAATGGATGCCATCCTTGCATTCGGCAGCAAAGAGTCGCAGCGGGTGGCCGCCCAAGGGGTCCCCATGCCGCAATTTCATCATTGTCCATATCTGGGTTTCATCGGCCGGGACAAAAGCCGGGTGGGTTGCATGCTCCATCCCGAAGCAAGGTACAATGCCGGAGTGGATTTGCGGGGGCTGAGCGACTACGGATCCATGACCTGCAGGATGTATTTCTGTCCCACTCATCACAAGGTCCCCAATGATTTGAAAAAAATGCTGCAAGGGGTGATCCGGGACTGGTATGTTTTCGGCCTTATTGTCCAGGAAGCTGAACTGCTGCAGGCCTTTTATGCGCAAATCACCACCCGCAGTCAGGGGGCCTGGCCGAATCCCGAATCCATCAAAGATCCGGAAATTTTCAGGTTGTGGAACAAATTGTTTGAGCTGAAAATCAACTGGCCTTTTGCCGCAGAATCCCGGCCCATGGCCAATTATTTTTTCAATGACCAGCTATACCCCAAACCCCGGGTTGATTACACCAAAACCGGCCGGTCCGGTTCAGGCTATGACCAGATATTCCGGCATCTGCATTCGGTGTTTGTATCCGGGGAGCAGCTGCGCAGGGCAGAGCAGATACTCGATGAGCTGTTTGAAAGCCTTGCTGACACATTGGAGAGCTAAACCGCAGGCCTTAAAAATTTTTTGCGGCCGGTGCTGTGCAAGGTTATATTTTTCGAAATAGTGGTGGTAGACGTTCTGAAATGGGAAAAGCTGTCTGTATAAAAAAAAATGGCAAAAACCGATTACCCGGAAAAAAAACTTGACAATCTCCACCCCTGACTGCAATTTTAAGGTACAAGGCGTATAAGAAGAAGTTTTTATCGTCGCACTTCGACTCCTGATCTTGTTTGCTCAAACACTTTTCAGTCATCAATAAAGCATTGTGTAAAACTTTTTTTTAGAAAAAAACACATTACAGCTTAGAAAACACCTTTCACTGAACAAAACACTTAACATCAACGAAAGGGGGGCACATGGCTGAGAGTGAACAAGGTTTAAATTCCCACTACGCTGTTCATTGGCAGGAAGAGGGGGTTTATTACCCCAGGCCGGAATTTATCGGCCAGGCCAACTGCACTGATCCGGATATTTTTGAACGCTTCAGTCTGGACAATTTCCCTGAGTGCTTCAAGGAATTCGGGGATCTGCTGGACTGGGACCAATACTGGCACACCACCCTGGATACCAGCGAGGCCCCGGTCTGGAAATGGTTTGTGGGTGGCAGACTCAATGCCTCCTATAACTGTGTGGACCGCCATCTGGCCAAATATAAAAACAAGACCGCCATCCATTTTGTCCCTGAGCTTGAAGAAGAGCCCATCGTTCACATGACCTATCAGGAGCTTTATCGCCGGGTCAATGAGACCGCAGCCGTGCTGCAGGATTTCTGCGGACTTAAAGCCGGCGACCGGGTCACCCTGTATCTGCCCATGACTCCGGAGCTGCCCATTACCATGCTGGCCTGCGCCAGGCTGGGGATCATTCATTGCCAGGTTTTTGCGGGTTTTAGCGGCAAGGCCTGCGGCGACAGGATCTGGGACTCGGAAAGCGAGGTCCTGATTACAATGGATGCCTATTACAGAAGCGGCAAGCTGTTAAATCACAAGGCCAATTCCGACGAGGCCGTTGCAGCGGCGGAAAAGCAGGGCCAGAAGGTTAAAAAGGTTCTGGTCTGGAGACGTTATCCGGGCACGTATTCATCGTCCACGGATATGGTCGAGGGCCGGGATTTCTTTGCAGACGAGCTGATGCAAAAGTACAAGAATGCCGAAGTTCCGCCGGTATCCATGCCGGCCGAGGGCATTTTGTTTCTCATGTATACCAGCGGCTCCACCGGCCGGCCCAAAGGCTGCCAGCACAGTATCGGCGGATATCTCTCCTATGTGACCTGGATGTCGAAATATGTCCAGGACATCCATCCCGAGGACGTGTACTGGTGCATGGCCGATATCGGCTGGATCACCGGTCATTCCTTTATTGTCTACGGCCCCCTGGCCCTTGCGGCCAGCACCGTGATCTATGAAGGCGTGCCCACTTACCCGGATCCCGGGCGCTGCTGGCGCATTGCCGAGGAACTCGATGTCAATATCTTCCACACCTCACCCACCGCCATCCGCGCCCTGCGCAAGGTGGGCGGTGATGAGCCGGCAAAATACAACTATCATTTCAAACATATGACTACCGTTGGCGAGCCCATCGAGCCCGAGGTCTGGCGCTGGTACTATGAGGTTGTGGGCAGGGGCAAAGCCGTGGTGGTCGATACCTGGTGGCAGACGGAAACCGGCGGGTTTCTGTGCAGCACCATTCCGGCACTTCAGCCCATGAAACCGGGCAGTGCAGGCCCGGGCCTTCCGGGAATCCATCCCATAGTCTATGATGATGACGGCAACGAGATTCCGCCCGGGGCGGGCAAGGCCGGCAATCTCTGCGTTCAAAACCCCTGGCCCGGGGCGTTTCAGACCATCTGGAAGGACAAGGAACGCTATATCAAGAGTTATTACGGTAAATACTGCAAAAACCCCCAGAGCACGGACTGGAGAGACTGGCCTTACATGGCCGGGGATGCCGCGGTAATGGCAGAAGACGGCTACGTGCGCATCCTGGGCAGAATAGACGACGTGATCAATGTCTCCGGTCACCGGCTGGGCACCAAGGAGATCGAGTCTGCGGCCCTGTCTGCGGTGGAAGTGGCTGAAGCCGCTGTGGTGGCCGTGCCTGATGAAATCAAGGGCACTGTGCCGGATCTCTACGTGTCTCTCAAACCCGGCTATGAAGCAACCACTGAGCTGGCCAAGAAGGTTTCTGACGCGGTCTCAGATGTTCTTGGCAAGATCGCCAAGCCAGGCCATGTCTATATTGTTCCCGATATGCCCAAGACCCGTTCCGGAAAGATCATGCGCCGGATTCTGGCCTCGATTTCCAGTTACAATGATGTGGGCGATGTCACAACTCTGGCCAACCCGGAAATTGTCGAGGAGATTCGTCACATGGTCCAGGGATAACCGTGTTTTTTTGACCGGCTTGCCGGCCGGATCCCGGCCGGCAAGCAAACAAACAAAAGGGGGGAAAAATTATGGGAAACGGTGGAGTTGACACAACATGGGTCTGGATTTTTCTTGGGTTGTATGTGGTTTACTGTTTCTACTGGGGATTGAGAGGGTATTTCACGGAGAAGACCTCTTCGGGCTATACCCTCGGCGGCAGAGAAATCCCCATGATCGCCTTTCTGATGGCGGCCACCGCTGCCTCATTCAGCGGCTGGACCACGGTCGGCCATCCCGGACTGATCTGGAGCGCCGGTTTGGCCTATGCATTTGCCTCATTTTACGTGCTGACCATCCCGATCACGGGAACCTTTTTTGCCAAACGGGTCTGGCTGGCCGGCAAGAGATACGGCTTTGTCACTCCCGGCGACATGTTTGCCTATTATTACAACAATGACGGCGTGCGTTATCTGGTGGTCATCACAGCGGTGCTCTACGGGGTGTTTTACTCCGCGGTCCAGCTCATGGCCGCTGCCGCCCTGTTTAAGTGGGTCACGGGCATTCCCCTGGCCTGGGGGGCCATCATCATGGCCGGCATTGTGTGGTTTTACGTGGTCACCGGCGGCCTTCGGGCCAGTACCTGGGTGGGGGTGATCCAGTTTGTTCTGCTGGTTCTGGCCATCATCCTGGTGGGCGCCTTTACCCTGGCCCATCTGGGCGGGTGGAGCGCCATGAGCGAGCAGGTGGCCAACCTGCCGGAAAGGTATCTGCAGGTGCCGTCACTGATTGAGTTTACAGTGGGCAAGACCACATGGACAACGGTGATGATTCTGACCTATATGTTTGCTTTGATGGGTATTCAGTCTTCGCCTGCCTTTATCATGTGGCAGTTTTCCAACAAAAACCCCAGGCCCTTTGCCTGGCAGCAGGTGTTTATGTCCACCTTTATCGTGGGCTTTGCCCTGTTTTTCTTCACCGCCTTCCAGGGCATGGGCGCCATTATTTTAAACCGCGCCGGGGAGCTGAGCCTGGCTGCTGACAGTGACGTGGTCCCGCAGCTCATGGCCAGTTACATCCCCTCGTTTCTGCTGGGTGTCACTTTTGTCGGGCTGATTGCGGCCATGCACTCCACGGCCGCGCCCTATATCGGCACTGCCGGCTCCATGCTGCTAAGAGACATCTGGTGGCTCAAGATCCGCAAGAAAAAAGGCGGGCATGCCGAGCAGATCTGGGTCAACCGGCTGTTTGTCACCATTATCACCATTATCGCCCTTGCCGTGGGATTAAATTCCCAGGCGGCCCTGGTGATCCTGGGGGCCCTGGCAACGGCATTCGGCTTTGTCATGTACGTGCCCCTGCTGGGAACGCTCTGGGGTTTCCGCTGGCCTTCCTACGGCACGGTCCTGGGTATTCTGGCCGGGCTGATCGCGGTCTTTCTGACCTACAAGGTCTGGCCCAACCCCCTGACCATGCACAGCGCGTTCTGGGGCACGGCCACAGGCCTTGTCGTGGCGTATCTGTGCCGGGGCCTTGGCATCAAGGACAGTGCCGAGACCGTGGAGCGGCAAAGTGAGTTCCGGGGCTGGCTGGATAACGTGGAAGTGCCCAGTGAAAGCGGCCGCAAATGGCGCAATGCCATGAAATTCGTGGTGCCGGCATGGTACATATTTGCCATCGGCCCCCTGTGTATTCTCGGCAACAGCGCTTTTTCGTTTGCCGGATTTCCGCCCCTGTGGTCCTGGCAGATCACGTGGTGGATCCTGGGCATCATCATGATGTGGGCTCTTGCTTTTAAGGCCGAGATGTCAAGCATTACTGAAAAGATGATCCAGCGGGCGGAAAACGAGCCCAACATCGTGGTGGAGGAAACCACTTAGAAAAAAGCCCTAATGATTTAACCGGCAAAAGGAGGGAATATGAAACCAGAAGATATGTGGATGCTGATTGTCGTGGGTTTTTCCATCCTGTGGGTCATTCTTATCGGAATGGGCCTGCTGGGATAACATAACCGCAGTGCAAAGATGAAATGCCGGCCCGGACTTTTTCCGGGCCGGCAATACAATGTTGTATCCGGCCGGCAAAAATTCGGCATTATCAGGGTCGTTGCTTAAGACAGATATCCCGGCGTCAGGAGATGAAGGTATATGGATCTGAAAAGTAAGTTCTGGGTGCTGACCCTTACCATCATCACCGTCCAGCTCGCCCTGCTCGGGTATCTGTTTTCTCGCTTGTGGACTCAGCTGCCGGAAACCGCCAGGCAAAGCATCTGGCAATCCCAGGGGGAATTTTTCGGGCTGTTGTTTTTAATCGGCCTGGTGATCCTCATGGGATTTTTATTTCTGCTAAACGAGATCTTCCAGAGTTATATCCTGCCCCTGTCGAGAATCAGCGAGGAAATCGAACTGATCAGCACGGTCAACGCCGGCCACAGGATCAACGTGACAGAGGGCGGCAAAGAGATCAAAAGCGTGGTGCAAAAGATCAACAAGGCCGCAGACAAGCTGCAGTATTTACAGGAGCAGGTCCGCCAGCAAAACCAGCCCGACTCGGAACTGCGGACCGACCGGGAGACCCTGGCCTCTCTTTTTACCCGCATGCCCCTGGGGGTGGTGGTCTGCAACCGGCGGGGCAAAATTCTTTTATATAACAGGAAAGCAGATGAACTGCTTTGCAAAAGGGGTTTTCCGGCCAACGGTTCCGGAATATCACTCGGGCTGGGGCGATCCCTGTCCGCATTTTTAAACCAGGACGATATCGCCCTGGCCATGCATGATCTGCATGCTCAGCTCGACGATGGTGTCCGGGAGCCTGTTTCCTACCTCCAGGTCAGGCAGGAACAGGGGGAGGACGTGCCGGCCCAGATGGTCTGCATCCAGGATCATGAACATTCAATTCTGGGATATGGCCTTTTTCTGCATGCACACGAGGACTATTGTCTGCTCCAGCCCCATGATCAGCAGTCTTTTTTTCTGCATAGCATGGGCAGCCCGGATTTTGCTGCCCAAAATCAGGGGGCGGGCATACTGCAAAACGGCCGGCCCTGTACCTATGATTTTCAGCTTTTGTACCGGCAGCAGAAAAGTTCGCCCATGGACATGCGCGAACTCTCCGAGCTGACATACACTGTGCTGGATCTGGAAACCACCGGCTTGGATCCCCTGAGCGGCGATGAGATTGTTTCCATCAGCGCAGTCAGGATTTTTAACTATCGAATTGTACCCGGCGAGACGTTTGACCGCCTGGTGAATCCGAATCGCTCCATTGGTCCCGAATCCATACGTGTGCACGGCATCACCGATGAAATGGTTGCCAACCAGCCGGGCATTGAACAGGTGCTTTCGCATTTCTGGGAATTTGCCAGAGACAGTGTGCTGGTGGCGTATTGCGCGGATTTTGATCTGACCTTTCTGCAGCTAAAGGAGCAGAATATCGGTCTTAAGTTTGAAAATCCGGTACTTGACGTGCTTTTGCTTTCCCTGTATGTGCATCCCGGCCAAAAGGATCATTCTTTGGAAGCCATTGCCGGCAGGCTGGGTACCCGAATATATCCCAGACACACCTCCATGGGAGATGCCCTGACCACTGCAGAGATTTTTCTGCAGTTGATTGCGCTTCTGAAAAACAAGGGCGTCAATACGCTTCAGGAGGCCAGGGCGGTCACCGAGCAGGTCAAGTATGTGGGTCCCAAAAAGGATCAGGTGATGCCGATGTCCTGAGTCAGATCCATTCGCATCTTTCCCTGGGCGATCTTTATGCGTTTGAAGGCTTCTTTCAGGGACTGCCGTTCCATATGGGTGAGTTTGTTGGGCTCGATGAAATTGTCGGGGTTTTGTTTTTCTTCCACCAGCACATTCACCTGGTGGGCCAGGCGCATGTGCATCAGAAATCCGTAGGCCAGGGCCAGTTCCTCATAATCCTTTTTTTCCAGGGCGCCTTTTAGCTGGACTTCTTCCAGCCGTTCCATGGTGTTGGTGGATTCTATGTGGTTTTGCAGGGCATAGATGCGGGCGAAATCCACAATGAGCCGCATTGGGGTTTTGATGTCCAGGCTGTTTTTTCGCCCGTCCCTGGTTTTGAGGATCAGGTTGCCGAAAAAGTCCAGAGGCGGTTTAAAATGGAGGGCATTTTCGGCAAAATGACGGTAAAAGCCCGCCCAGCCCGAAAGGGCTTTAAACAGATCCGCCCGCAGTTCATCGACAATATCGGCCTGCCCGAATCCGAGCCGGAAATCAAAGAAGATGCTTGAATGAAGAAGGGCTTCCGGGTCGGCTTCGTGGATCCATTGCCGGAAATACTGTTTCCACTTGCCAAGAGGCTGACACCATTTGGGGTTTTGGGCCATGATTTCGTACTCACACAGGCTGTAGCCCGCCTCATTGAGCCAGGTGCAGACCTTTTGGCCCAGGGCCAGGAAAAAGGCCTGAACCTCCTTTTCCTTGTCTGCGGCCACATCTCTGAAAACAATGGCATTGTCCTGGTCGGTTTTCAGGGTCTGTTCCCTGCGCCCCTCGCTGCCCATGATCATGAAGGCAAACTCAACCGGGGGCTCTCCCATCTCATCGATTGCAAAGCCGATAATTTTTTTGAGAATGGCGTCAGAGAGTTCTGTGATAATGCGGTTTAAATGGTTGGCGATGGCCCCGCTGTCGATCATGGACTTGATCAGGCCGGGAAGTTGTTTGTGCCGGGCTTTTAGCTCCTGCACACTGTCTGCAAGCTGGATTTCCCGCATGAGATAGACCGGGGATCGGCCCTGGGCCAGCAGCAGGTCCTGCTCGGTTGCAATTCCGAGCATTTTTTGCGCATTGTCTGTGACAGCCAGGTGCTTGATGTCGTATTTCATCATCTGCATTATGGCTTCAAATATCTGGGACTGGGCGGGCATGGTAATCAGGGGGCCGCCGACAATGTCGCTTACGGGTTTGTGTACGGGATAGGCCTCGGCCACCACTTTTTTGCGCATGTCATGATCCGTGATCAGGCCGATGCTTTTGCCGTCCGCGTCCATGACCACAACAGAGCTTCTTTTTTTTTGGGTCATGAGCTGTGCTGCCTCCTGAATTGTGGCATCTGTGCTGCACGCGGCAAATTCCCTGGAAAAAATATCCTGCAAAGTCAGGTTCAAAAAACTCTGATCGCCGGATTCCCGGGTTTCCGGGGTTTTGGCGATTAAATCCACGTAGGGTTCCTGCAGCATTTTTTCGCTGAACTGCTCTGTAAAAAAACTGGTGAACTTGGGGTAATGGGAGCAAAATTCGAGAAACAGCTCCTTGGGAAGGCAGTAAAAGGTGCTGTCTTCAAGGGTCTGGACCGTGCGGATGGAAACGCTTTTGTTAAACAAAATCGACAGGGCCCCGTAGATGCTTTTTTCTTCGAGCACCCCGTCCAGGGTTTTTTTGTCCCCGTCCTGGATATATTTTTCCAGCCGGCCTTCCAGGAGGATATACACATAATTGAGCACGGTTTTGTTTTGAACAAAAAGAACCATGTCCCGGTAGCGATGGCTCTTGGTCAGTTCCCGGGCGGCTTTTCGCAGTTCATGTTCAGGCAGCACGTCAAAAGGCGGGACAGTGGACAGGAAATCAAACAAAGAGGAGCTCATGGTTTTCTCCTATCGGGGCTTGCCGCCGGTTTTTGATGGCACCGGAAAAAGTCCAATATCTGCGTTACGCGCGATTTCTCAGAATTTCACGTACGGATAAGTACGCTGCATTCTTCGAAATCGCGCAAGCCTTGATCTTGAACT
>NZ_JBSRLA010000024.1:0-44787 GCF_055149105.1 Desulfosalsimonas sp.
AGGCTTGCGCAATTTCGAAGAATGCAGCGTACTTATCCGTACGTGAAATTCTGAGAAATTGCGCGTAACGCAGATATTGGACTTTTTACGGCGCCATCACTGGTTAAATGATGGAAAAGGCTTTGAGATATTCACGTACGCAGTTGACCGTGCCCACAAACATGCGCGAGCCGATCAGGACGGTGAACACGTCATCGCTGTTTCCGCAGGCTTTGGCAAACTCCGGGCCGATGACCGCGGCCGGATCCCCGGCCCCGGGATTGGCGCCCATGGCGGCAAGATAGGTGTGAAACCGCTGCTTGACCACTTGGAAATAATCGATGTCCTGACCGGTCATCAATCCGGCCGTGCCTGACAGGTTTTGAGAAAAGGCGCGCACCGCATTCCAGTAAACTTCCATGAGTTCGGGCTTGTGCCGGCTGTTTTCCATGAGATAGGGCGCAGCCCATCCCACGGTGATGATTTTGAGCAGGGGTAGTTCATACTCCACGGTTGTGGCATTGACATCCGCGTTTTCGGGCAGCTGAGCCATGAGTTCCCGGATGTCTTCGCGGTCCACGGCAAAATTGAAAAGATCCTCGCCTGCTTTTTCAACGGCGCTTTTTTCCGGATTTTGTTCCTGCTGGTCTTGTTCTTCCATAATTTCCAATGTCTTTTGTTTGGCTTGGCGCTTTGGGGCAAAATAATGTTTTTACTATTTTTATCCGCCTTCGTCAAATCCCGGTGCCATGCCCGGGGTTTGACGGGCCGGGCCGTCCGGTGGGCCTGCGCCGGGATAGGCGGGTTGAGCTGAAGACGGTTTTTGGCCAACCGGTTCCACCTTCAGTTTAAATCCCCGGCTCTTGGCTGCGTATTCAAAGGATTGGCCGGGCTGCAGCCGAAGCGCGTCCATGGGGGTGACCACAATGGCCGCTTGGTTATAGACCGGGCAGGCATGCTCGCAATGGCCGCAGCCGGCGCAGCGGTCTTCTTTCACATGGGGCACCGGATAGGGCAGGTCCGGGCGCTTTTCAAATTCAAGGGCGTCATAGGGACAGACCTCGTCGCAGACCATGCAGCTTTTTTTGTATTCCCATGCCAGGCACTGCTGCCGGTAAATCACGGCTGTGCCGATTTTGGCCCAGGTGCGCTCGGCAGATGCAATTTTTTGAATGGCGCCGGTGGGACATACATTTCCGCAGGCCGTGCATTCGGGATCGCAGTATTTTCTTCTGGGTGTGACCGCCGGGGAAAACAGCCCCAGAAGACCGGCGTCAAACCAGACCGGCTGCAAAGTGTTGGTTGGGCATGCGGCCATGCACTGGCCGCAGCGCACGCACGCTTCCAGAAAATCGGGTTCCGGAAGGGCCCCTGGCGGACGGATCATGCGGGTATCCCGCACAGTGCCCTTTTCTGAAAGATCCCGGGCCACCACGTTTAAGCCGGTTAAGGCAACGGATGCCGTTGCCGCACCGGCTATCCCGGAGAAAAGCAACTGCCGGCGCCCCGGGGAAACCGCTGGCTGCAGGCGCCGGGCCGCGGAAGCATCTGCGGAAAAGGCCACGGCATTTTTGGGGCAGATGGATGCGCATTGCCGGCAGACAATGCACTCTTCATGGCGGCTCTGTTGGGGTGCGTCCGGGTCAATGGCGGCCATGGGGCAGTTGCGCACGCAAATGCCGCACTCATTGCAATCAGGGGAAACCCGGCGCCGGATCAGGGGTTTTCTGGACAAAACCGCCAGCAGAGCCCCGGAAGGACACAAATACCGGCACCAGAACCGGGGCGAGATTTTGGCTGCGGCAAACACTGCGGCAAAAAACAGGAGCACGAAAAAACCCGTGGCAAACCGGGGCGGATCGATTTCCAGAAACATCAGGGTGCGCAGATCCAGACGGCTGGCTATTGGGTAAAACGCGGATACGGCCTGATCGGCTATCATCAGGACCACCGGATAGACCACCAGGCCGTAAAACCGGGTGATTAAAGACAGGGGCGCGGCCCAGTAAACGAATGTGACCCCGCAAAGCGCGGCGCCGGCGGCAAATGCCAGGATGTAATACTTCAGCCGGGCAGAAGGGGCGTATGAAGCTTTTTGTTTTTTCAAGCCCGGGGCCAGCAGGCACTTGTCTGCCGCATCAATGGTGGTGCCCATGGGGCAGATATAGCCGCAAAAGATTCGGCCTGCCAACAGGGCCGAGGCCATCACCCCGACCGCGGGCAGCCATATCCAGGTCAGGCTCCGCATGGCCAGGGCAGTCAACCCGGTAAGGGCGGGATCCATTCGCAGGAAAAGATCCGATGCTGCGATTTTTCCGGCACCGGCCAGCAGCACCAGAAAAATCGCCAGGCACACGGCCCGGGCCAGGCGGCGAAACATCATTTTATACCGTGGCCCTGCCGATTTTCAGCTTGTCAATATCCATGCGCCCCAGGCCCCGCTGGTGGGCCATACGGATATGTTTGATCTGGTCTGCGGAATAGCGGCTGCCGTACCATTCAAAGGACGATACCGTATAGGCGTCTGCCGCCACCATGTCCGCGGATGCAATAATTGTCTTTGGGGTCAGCACCGTGCCCGGCCCGCCGGGCCCGCCCGAGGACAGCACGCGGCTGGCATCGACCACCACCAGATCCGGGGTCAGAAGCGATGCCAGATCCACAATGGATTCGTGAAGATCCAGCCGGTGCATGACCCGCCGGTTGGAAATCAGGCCCATCATGCCTTTCATGGAAAGGCTGACACCGGCCCCGGAATGGGACTTGGCCTGGGGGGCGGCAATAAGGACGTCCGCGTTTAGCACTTCGCGCATGACATCGGTTTGTTTCAGGCTTTTGGCCCCGGAAATCTCCACTTCCCGAAACCGGGACGGGTCTGAGACCGTCTGGGCCATGTCTTTTTCAATGGCGCTGCAGGCCGCGCCAATACCGGAGTTTTCAATGCACTGCTCAGCCGGTGCCAGGGGGTTGTCCAACACCAGCACCCGGCCGGCCCCGGCCTGGCGGCAGAGCTGCGCAAGGGTCTTGACCACCAGGGGATGGGTGTTGGCGGCCCGTTCCGGGCCGCTTGCAAAACTCATGTTGGGCTTGATCACCACCCGGCTGCCGTTTTTCACAAACCGCGACATGCCTCCGAGCATATCCACGGCCTTTTTCACGGCGGGTTCGATTTCGCCGTTGACAACAGCCAGATCCGGCATTTTGTTCTGGGCCCACAGGCTTGCGGGAACCAGCATGGAGGCGCCGGCAAAGCAGGCCAGGCCCCGGACCTGTTTTAAAAAGGTGCGCCGGTCAATGGGTTTTATCAGCGATTTCATAAAACTCCTTGTCTGTTGGCTCATTGCCCGCAGAACAACTGCTGCATCAGGCCCAGATAAATTTCCGCGGCCTGTGCCACCTGCGGGAAGGATACACATTCGTCGTGCACGTGGGCGTTTTCCAGCCGGCCCGGGCCCAGCACCATGGGCTTGATGCCCGCGGCCCAGAGCTGATTGGCGTCTGAATGGCTGCGGAAATCCCCGCTTTGCCAGGTCATCTGCATCCGTGTGAAAACATCCCGGACCGCCTCCACCACCGGTCCTTTTTCCGGAAGCCGGTAGCCGGCGTCAATGGTTTCGATGTGAAAGCGGGTTTCAATGCGGGAATTTCCCGTATCAGCCGGCAGGCAGGCATCTTCTAATTCCGTGACGATTTCGCCGATGGCCGCATCCGGGGGCAGGTGCACGTCCAGCCATGCCTCGCAGCGGTCCGGCACCGTGAGACCGGAGCGGCTGCTGTAAAGATCCCGGAAATTGTAGACCAGCTCGGGCCGCTGATCACGCATGTACTGGGATATGCGCATCATCATCTGAAGCAGCACCTCGATGGTGTTTTCCCGGTTGTTGGCCAGAGATGCGTGCAGGCGTTTGCCCGTGCTCACCATCTGGGTTTCCAGGTACCCGTAGCATCCCAGGCAGGCCACCAGGTTGGTGGGCTCGCCGATGACCGCCCAGGGAAAATGATAGTCCTCGATGAGCCGGGCCGCACCGTCTCCGTTTTCCTCTTCGCCCACCACCAGGCACAGGGCTGCGGGCAGGAGGGGGCCGTAAGCCTGGCGCAGCGCCAGAAAGGCTTCCACCATGGCCGCACACCCGGATTTCATGTCCGCAGTGCCCAGCCCGGAAATGGTATCCTGTTTTTCGTGCCAGCCGTAGTCCTCGATATCGTAGGCCGTGACCGTATCCACGTGGCCGATTAAGGCCAGTTCGGCCTGGCCGTTTTCCGGCAGCACCACCAGGTTGTAGCGGGTTTCATCCACGGACTGGACTGTTGCGGCAATGCTGTTTCGCTTCAGATACCCCCGAAGATAGTCCAGGATATCGTTTTCCTTGCCCGACGGGCTGTAGATGTCCACCAGCCGCTGGAAGAGTTTTTTGAGCCGGTCTTTGCTGATCATTTCATATTTGTTTTGTTTTAGTGGCCGTTTTCGCGCTTTTTCATGCGCTGGCGTTCCTGGTCGAGATTCATTGTCAGATACACGTGCTGCTGGGGATTGCCGAAACCCTGGTGCTCGAAGAAATGAATGGCGGGCATGTTGTCGGCCTCGGTGTCCACAACCAGAATGCGCACTCCGTCGTGGAGCATAATGGACTTGAATCTGTAAAACAGGCGCTCGGCAATTCCCGAACGCTGATATTCCGGCAGCACACCCAGCCAAAGAAGATAGCCGTATTTCCAGGCGGATCGGTTTTTGCTCACCGTGGTGCCCAGGGCAAATCCGATGATCTCGTTTTCATGCTCGGCCACCAGGCAGAATTCCGTGTCACTGTAAAACAAATCCGCCACCTCGTATTCATCCCAGGCACGGTATGTGTTGGGCGCCTTTCTGGCCACAAACAGATGCTCTCCCAGGTGAAACACGTCTGCCAGATCATCAATTGTCATTTCGCGGATTTTGACCGCCTGCTTTTTGGTTCTAGCGGGTTGGGCACTGTCTGACTCAGCCACTTCTGTCATGGGTGACAAAAACTCCTTTCTTTTGCGTTGGTTTAACAGGTTCAATTCAAATGAATTGCTTGTAAAAGTCTGAAACACTCAATTCGGGTTACCATCAAAACAAATATATACATGCATATGATGCATGTAAACACGGATTTGGCAGAGAAGATGCGAAATTGACCAGGCCGGCAACATTTTTGGCAAACATGAAATGCCGGACAGGAGATTTTAATGTCAACCAATTTAATAAATTTGGTTGACATTAAAGCGCATCCGGGATACCCATTTCGCCATGAAAGATGCGGTTCTCAAATCACTGAAACAGACGCGGGTCGTTTCAGGCCAATCCCTGGCCTCGGAACTGGGTATCTCCCGCACTGCTGTCTGGAAATATGTCAATCAGCTTCGCAGGGAAGGCTACCGGATTTCCTCATCGCCCAGGCTTGGCTATACACTCGACAGCGTGCCGGACAGCCTTCTTGCCGCAGAAATTGCAGAGAATCTCCAAACCCGTATCCAGGACCGAAAGATCATTTCCTGCAGGGAGATGCAATCAACCCAGGATCACGCCAAAAAACTGGCCATTCAGGGGAGTTCTGAAGGTACGATCGTTGTTGCGGAAACCCAGAGTGCCGGCCGCGGGCGCCTGGGCCGGTCATGGGCATCGCCGCCCGGAGGACTCTATTTTTCGGTTATACTGCGCCCCGGCATCACACTTGACGGTGCCGCCGGGTTGCCTTTGGTGGCAGCCGTGGCCCTGGCCCGGGCAATACAGCGATACACCACCGTGGCCCCCGGCTTGAAATGGCCCAATGACGTGCTGATCAAAAAACGAAAAGCAGCGGGTATTCTCGTTGAAATGAGCGCGGAAATGGATCGCCTGGATTGGGTGGTCATTGGCATTGGTGTGAATGTGGCTGCCGCATCCGAGCAATTGCCCCCTGAAATCCGGCCGACGAGCACCTCGCTTGCCATTGAATCAGCCCGCACCGTGCACCGGGTGCAACTGCTTGGCGATATCCTTTATGAACTCGAAGGGGCGCTTGATATGTTCCAAACAGAGGGGTTTGAGCCGTTGCGGAAACAGTGGAAAGAAAAAAGCCATACCCTGGGAAAACACGTCACGGTTGTCGGCAGCAGGCAATCCATTGAAGGCAAGGCCGTGGATATCGACGACCGCGGTGCGCTTGTCATGGAATGCGCCGGCGGCATCCGTCAGCGGGTCACCAGCGGGGATCTGTTTTTCAAGGGAGGTGCCCATGGATAGGCGGCACTGGCTGGCGCAACAGGACCGTGATCATGTCTGGCATCCATACGCATCCATTGCTCACCCGCCTTTGGCGACCATGATCGTGTCTGCCGACGGGGTCCGGCTTTATACAGCCGAGGGTCAGGCGCTTATCGACGGCATGTCTTCCTGGTGGGCGGCGATTCACGGGTATAACCACCCGGTTTTAAACAATGCCGCCCACGACCAGATCGACCGGATGAGCCATGTCATGTTCGGCGGCATAACCCATGAGCCGGCTGTGGCGCTCGCATCAATGCTCGTGGACCTCACTCCTGAACCGCTGCAGAAGGTCTTTTTTGCCGATTCCGGCTCGGTAAGCGTTGAAGTGGCCATCAAGATGGCTGTTCAATACTGGCACGGCATGGGATGTCCTGAAAAAAACCGGTTTCTCACGGTTCGCAGCGGATACCACGGGGATACGTTCGGAGCAATGGCCCTGTGCGATCCGGTGACGGGTATGCACGAACATTTTACTTCCGTGCTGCAGCAGCATTATTTTGCCGAAAGCCCCGGGTGCCGGTTTGACGAACCCTGGGATGATGCCTATATCCAGGATTTCAAACAACTCATGGAAGCCCGTCACCAGCAACTGGCTGCGGTGGTTCTCGAGCCCATCGTGCAGGGCGCCGGAGGTATGCGCTTTTATTCCCCGGAATATCTGCGTCAGGTGAAAATGCTCTGCGATGCCCATGACGTTTTGCTCGTGGCCGATGAAATCGCCACCGGATTCGGACGAACAGGCGAACTCTTTGCCTGTAATTATGCGGGCATTTCGCCGGATATCATGTGCCTGGGCAAGGCGCTTACAGGCGGCTACATGACCCTGGCCGCCACCCTTGCCACAAACCGGGTAAGCCGGGGTATTTCCAAAAACGGCGGCGTGCTTATGCACGGCCCCACATTCATGGCAAATCCCCTGGCCTGCGCGGTGGCCGCAGCGAGCATTCGGCTCCTGCTCGACGGCCCCTGGCGGGAAAACGTCCATCGCATTGAGCAACGCCTTCTGTCCGGACTGGCCCCCTGCCGGGGTTTTTCAGGCGTGGCCGATGTCCGGGCACTGGGCGCCATCGGTGTTGTGGAAATGAAAACACCGGTGGACCTTGCAGCCGTCCAGAAACAGTTCGTGAACCAAGGCGTCTGGATCCGTCCTTTTGGAAAATTGATTTATACAATGCCGCCTTACATCATCTCTGATAATGATCTGGATCTTCTGACCCGGACCATTGTCAGGGTTGCCCAAAGTCTGTAATGAACAGGGACCCTTAATGGCAAACCACACCCCTGCCACATATTTTATGCAGGAAGAACTGGCCCGGCGCAAGCAGGAAAACCATTTGCGTTATCTGGTTCCTGTCACGCCCTGCGACGGGGTCATGGTTAAACGAAACGGGCAGTCTTTAATCAATTTTTGTTCCAATGATTATCTTGGCCTGGCCCGACACCCCTTGCTGCGGGAAAGGGCAAAGGCGTTTATGGATCGCTATGGGGCCGGAGCCACGGCGTCCAGGCTGGTGTGCGGCACCCTGCCCTGTGCAGAAGCGGTGGAAGAAAAACTCGCCCGGCTGAAGGGGGCCGAAGCAGCACTGATTTTCAACTCCGGATTTCAGGCAAACCTGTCGCTTCTTCCGGCCCTGGCAGACAAAAAATCGCTGATTTTATCCGACCGGCTTAATCACCGGAGCATCATCGAAGGCGCCCGCCTTTGCCGCTGCGCCCTTGCGGTTTTTCGCCACAATGACCTGGCCCGCCTTGAAGAGATATTGCACAAAAGCCGTTACCTGGACTACAGCCGCATCTTTATTGTCACTGAATCCATTTTCAGCATGGACGGAGACAGCAGTGACGTCAAGCAGCTGGTTGAAATGGCACGAAATTACGGGGCGATTCTGGTTGTTGACGAAGCCCATGCAACAGGGGTTGCGGGAGCGCGGGGCATGGGGCTGACCGCCGGGACTGCGGTGGATTGCTGCATGGGCACATTTGGCAAGGCGCTGGGGTCTTTTGGCGCTTACGGCACTTTTTCAAAAGAAATGCGGGATTATCTGATCAATTGTTGTTCCGGATTTATTTACAGCACGGCGCTTCCGCCGTCGGTGATGGGAGCCGTGGATGCGGCCCTGGATCTGGTGCCCGAGATGGACCGGGAGCGCAAGCAGCTTATGGAAAAGGCCCGGGAGCTGAGAGCGGAGCTGCATCGCATGGGCTGGGACACAGGTTTGTCAGCAACGCATATCATTCCGATTATCGTTGGCAGCGAAGCCGAAACGCTTGCCCTTGCCGGCCGGCTCGAAGATTCCGGCATTCTGGCCATGGCCATTCGGCCGCCCACGGTTGAAAATGGACGATCCCGGATTCGCCTGGCCCTTACAGCGCTTCATACAGACCAACACCTCAACCGGCTTATAGACGCCCTGGATCGATGGAAAAGGGACAAACGCAAATGACCCTGGCACTGCCGAAACAGTTTTTCATTGCCGGAACAGACACGGGAATCGGAAAAACCATGACTGCCGCCATTCTCATGGCGGGATTGAAAGGAACCTACTGGAAACCGGTTCAAAGCGGCGATGCGCAAGGATCTGATACCGGCTGGATCAAGAGGGTCACCGGGCTTGCGCAGCGTCATTTTCACCCAGAGACATATCGGCTTTCCCGGCCCCTGTCTCCGCGCGCCGCCGCCAGGGCCGACGGTGTTTGCATCGATCTTGAGGCCTTTGCGCTGCCTGAATGCACCGGCTCCCTCATTGTCGAAGGCGCCGGGGGCATCATGGTTCCCCTTAACGAAAAAGCCATGATCACAGACCTGATAAAGCATCTTGACCTGCCTGTTTTGCTTGTTGCCAAAAGCGGCCTTGGAACCATCAACCACACCCTGCTTTCCCTGGAACATTTAAAGCGGCGTGAAATCGACGTTGCCGGCGTTGTGTTAAACGGAGAGCCCAACCCGGAGAACCGGCAAGCCATTGCCTGCTATGGAAAAGTCCCCCTTCCGGCGGAGATTCCGCCTCTTGGGCGGGTGAATGCAAAAATACTGGCCCAAAGTTTTCAGCAATTTTTTCAGTAACGCAGAACATCTTTGCAGGCGCGGGTTCCCGGATCAATTCAGAATCTCTCGGATTTTTTCTGCCAGATCGTTGAGGGAAAAAGGTTTTTGTATAAAGTTGATGCCCTTGTCCAATACGCCCTGATGGGCGATAACATTGGCTGTGTAGCCGGACATGAAAAGGCATTTCATGTCCGGCCGGATTTCCTGAAGCCGTTCGGCCAGATCCCGGCCGGTCATTTCCGGCATGACCACGTCCGTAATAAAAAGCTGTATTTCTCCAGCGTTTTCCCTGACTGCCTGTATGGCTTCGTGGGGCGTGGCCGCGGCGATAACCGAGTATCCCAGCCGTTGGAGCATCATCATGCCCAGCTCCAAAAGCATCGGTTCATCCTCTACGATCAGGATGGTCTCTCCCCGGCTTTTCCGGATGGTTTCAGTTCGCTGCGGTTTTGCCTCTGCTGAATCGGCGGCGCTTCTGGGCAAATAAATTCTAAATGTAGTGCCTTTTTCCGGTTCGCTGTAAACATTGATAAAACCCTGATTCTGCCGAACAATGCCGTACACGGTGGAAAGCCCCATACCGGTTCCCATGCCCAGGCCCTTGGTGGTAAAAAACGGTTCAAAAATATGGCTGAGTGTCTCGTTGGCCATGCCGCAGCCGTTGTCGCTCACGGCCAGAAGCACGTAATCGCCCGGCAGGAATTCCGCGTGGGTTTGGCAATAATCCGCATCAAATGAAACAGCGTTTGTTTCAATGGTGATCCGGCCGATATCCGCAATGGCATCCCTTGCGTTGACGCATAGATTGACAAGAATCTGATCGAGTTGAACGGGGTCCATGCAGATTGTACAGGGCGTGTCTCCCGGCAGCCAGGCCAGTTCAATATGTTCGCCAATCAGCCGGCGTATCATTTCCATGATGCCTTCAACCGCAGTATTGAGATCAAATACCACCGGCTCGATGGTCTGCTTGCGGGCAAAGGCCAGCAGTTGACGGGTAAGGCTCGCCGAACGCCGGGCTGCATCCAGGATGGCTTCAATTTTTCCGCGGACGGGATCCGCCGGGCCCGTGTCGTTGATGGCAAGTTCGGCATACCCCATGATCGTTCCCAGCATATTGTTGAAATCATGGGCCACGCCGCCGGCCAGAACACCGACAGCCTCGAGCTTCTGAGACTGGTGAAGCTGCTCCTGAAGCCGTTTCCGTTCCGCTTCCGCCTGATGGTGCGCAGTGATGTCAAAAAAACTTAAAATAATGCGGTCTTCTATCACACGGGTGCTGATAATCATGCGGCGTTCATTGCCATCCTTGCAGCGCACCGGACACTCCATGGCTTCGATCTGATCATCGTTTTCAGCCAGGGCCCGTTCCAGTTCATTTTGCCATTTTGTGCTCATGATTTCTTTTTGGTCGCTATCCTCGAACGAAAGTTGCCATGCCTGCTCCAGGGTTGGTGCGTCATCGGTTGAATAGCCGATTATGTCAAGGAAAGCATCGTTTACATCAAGAACCCGGCCGTCTTTGGAGACATGGGCCATGGGTGTGGGGGCCATTTTAAACAATTGCCGGAAGCGGGTTTCGCTCTCCCGCAGGGCTTGTTCCGTGCGTTTACGCTCGGTAATGTCACGATCAAAAGTAAGCGACAACTCATCGCCGTTATACTCGAAATGATTGCTTCGGATCTCAACCGGGAAGATGCGCCCGTCCTTTGTAATGTGCCGGGATTCAAAGGCCATGGTGCCCACCCGGCGCCTTTTCTCTTTGTGTTGCTCCCATTGATTCGGGGAGAATTCCGGATCGATATCGAATATCTTCATGGAAAGCAGTTCATCACGTGAATATCCAAGGGAGTTGCAGGATGAATGGTTTGCATACACAATATGGCCGGCACTATTGATCCAGAGAATATTGTCCGGTGCCCGATCCATGGCGAACTGTGTCCTTAACAAGGCTTCTTTTTCCAATATTCGTTCTGTTATATCTGATAAAAAACCTTGATAATAAAGCTTTCCGTCCTTTTCGTTGTGAACGGCGCGAACACTGTAAGAGGCCCAAAAGGTAGTGTTGTTTTTTCGAACAAAGCGGCATTCGTGGTTGCGCACTGCTTTGTTTTCTTCCAGCAGGCGCAAAACTTTTTTTCTGTCTTTGGAATCGGCATAGAGGTCTTTGGCAACGTTTTTAACCGACGCCATCATTTCCTGCGGCGATGCATAGCCAAATATTTCTGCCAGGGCGACATTGAGATAAAGAAAACACCCTTCGGGTGTGCTGGAGAATACTCCCACAGGCGCGTTCATCAACATGTCCTGGTAATCCTGAGGCGTGAGGGATGGCAGGTCCGAAGGTTTTGAAGGATGTTTCTCCTGCATGATCAGCTCCTTTTGGCCTTTCAGTGATCGGGCATTTCGGATAATCTGATTATTCTCCAGGATCTTAAAACTGAATTATTATAGCAGGAAAGGCCGCAATAGTATAGGCGGTTTCAAGCAGGGCGGGAAATGGGGCAAGCAGGGGGGCATCGGGTTTGGCCAACAGCGGCAGATTTGGGTTTCCGAATGAATCCGGAAATCCCGGGGGAGGCGATACGCTGTTTTTCCCCCATCAATTAAAGGAAATGCGTTCTATCTGCCGACGGGGCCTGCCCGCTTCCAAAATTTGTATCCGGATTTAGCCATGGAGCAAGGGGACTTTTCCATTCAATGGCGTTTGGTTTACACGTTTCCTTGCAGTCGCCGCACTGGACACAGTTGATTTCTGAAGGCCGGGTCTCCAGGTGGCAACGGCGCCTGCACTGATCGCAGTCCGAACAACGGGCGTTTTTTAAAAAGCCAAAAAGGGAAAAACGGGAAAGGATTTCTATTGCGCCGCCCGTGGGGCACAGAAACCGGCACCAGAACATGGGCACAGCCAGGCCAAGGCCCAGGGCTGCAAGCACGAACAGGGTTTTATAGATCCATATGGGGTCTGCATGTTCAAAGGTGAGGCCCACGGATTTAAAAAAATCTCCCGTGCGGATGGGGATGGCCCATCGCGGGTTTTGGGCCAGAAAAAAGAAATAAAGGGCAAGTGTCAGCACAAAGTATTTTCCGTAGGCAAGACCGGCGCTTACCCGCTGCTTTAACTTGTTTTTGAAAAACGATCCCATGGAGAGGATCTCTGAGACCAGGCCGCCCGGGCAGATCCAGCCGCAAAAGGCCCGGCCGAAAACAAGTACGGACCCGCCGATCAGAATCCAGCTCCACAGCCAGAGACTGCGTCCCGGACATTGGATAACCGGGCAATTGCCGCATCCAATATAGGGAACGGCAAAGGGGCATCTGAAAATGCCGTAAAAAGACCATTCGCCGATCAGACCCAATGATACGATCTGGACGATCCGGCGTTTCCAGTTGCTGAAAAATGTTTTAAGCATCAATAACTCCGTATTTGCGGGTCAATCGCCGGCCTTCGGAGGAGCGCGCGTGGATGAAGCCTGCCGCTTCAAAAAAGCGCTGACTCTTTTCCGAGAGGATGTATTCAATAAACGCTTCGGCCAGGTCCGGGTTTTTCGCCCATTTCATCATGCCGATAGTAAAAGGAACGGGTGCCGGCGGAATGAATTTTTCGGGAATCGGCAGGACCTCAAGCCGTCCCGCAAAGCAGGGCAGCCGGCTGATGCGCTGCTCGATCACCGCCGCATCCGCTTTTCCGTCGGCAAGCACGGTCATGGCCGTTTGAACGCAGTCTCCCAATTGGACGGCATTTTTTCGGGCTTTTTCAATCACTCCGGCCTTCTCCATTATGATCAGACTCGCCTTGCCGCCAGGGGGGGAGGCATCCGGGGAGAGAACCGTCCGGACATCGTCGCGGGCCAGGTCCGCGATTCCTTCGATTCCGGCGGGATTGCCTTTGGGCGTGGCCACCACGTAGCGGGTAAAGCACAATGGCTCAAACCAGCGCATTTTGCCCTGTGCTCTGAGTTTTCGCGCCAGTTCCAGAACCCGCGGGGCAAACACCTCGGTTTGGGATGTGCCGGACAAAAGCGATTTACCAAGGGCTCCGGCAAACGCCCCGGTGTAGGCAATGGCAGCGCCGGTTTTTTGTTCAAAGGCATGGTTGGCGGGTTGAAATGCCTCGGCCAGTCCGCCGCAGGACCAGGCCTGAAGTGCGCTATTCGTGAAGCTGCCGGCAAAAGCGGCGGCTCCCGTGAAAAGACCCGCCCCAAGGGCAAGGCTGCCGGTTTTTAGAAAGGCGCGTCGGTTCAGGCGATCTTTTTCCATTTGCAGGACTCCTTTCCCGGAATTCCCCGGGCATCGGCCCGGCATTGTTTGCAGGATCTGAATACATGCAGGTAAGGGTGGCACGCTTTGTAAATTGCTGCCATCATCGCTGCATCGGGCGTTTGGCAGTGGCCCAGCCGGGCGGCCGGAATCAGCGGCATGGGGTTGAACACCCCGACACCGAGATTTGAAACGAATTTTGCAATTTCTGTAATATGGCGGTCGTTTATCCCGGGGATCACCACGGTGTTCACCTTTATATAAATGCCGGCCTCAAGCGCCTTTTGAATGCCTTCAACCTGGCGCTTCAGCAGAAGCCCCGCCCCCCGGATGCCATCCAGCCGCCTCTCCCCGCTTCTCACATCTGAATGGATTTGTGCGGTGACATTTGGATCCACACCGTTTACTGTCACGCTCAGGAACGCGACCCTCATTTTTTTGAGTTTTTCAACAGCACCCGGCAGGTTCAGGCCGTTGGTGCACAGGCAGAGCCGCGCGTGAGGCAGTTCCCGGTTGATCAGGGAAAGGGTTGTAAAGGTCTCCGGGTTGGCCAGCGGATCGCCCGGCCCGGCAATCCCTACAACTGCCTGCTCGCCTTGCTCGCAAAGAAAGTCTCGGGCTTCATTCACCGCCTCTTTGGGCGAAAGGATTTTTTCACAAATGCCGGGGCGGTCTTTTTGGTTCAATTCACGGCCGATCCCGCGCTCGCAATAGGCGCAGCGGATGTTGCAGCGGGAGGCAACGGGCAGATGGATCCTTGCGATGCGGTGATGAGCCCTGTCGCTCATGCACGGGTGATCGGCAACAGGGGCGGCGGATAACTCCATTCGGCTCCTTTTTCAGAAAATTTCCAGTTATAAACAAAAAAGTGCTCTTCAAAAGTCGATTTTCAGATGGCGCCGTAAAAGCTCAAGGGCAAGGCTTGCGCGATTTTGAAGAATGCAGCGTCGTTATCCTACGTGAAATTCTGAGAAATCGCGCGTAACGCAGATATTGGGCTTTTACGATGCCATCGACAAAAGAGCGTAACTTAGTGTGAATGGAGTGCTTTTTCCAATATTTTATATTTATAAATATATTTAACAATATTGAAATTATCTATAGATTAAGCGAAGGATCGCTGTCCCTGTAATGGTGACAAGGCAAGGCTGCACTGGGCGTGCCGGAGCGGTTTGATGGGTCTGGAAAACTGCCGGAACCTACCGCCAGGGAACAATGCCGAAGGGTCGGATAAACCGGCATGGTCAGAATGCATAAAGCGCCTGTACTGCAAATGGCGGTCTTAACCGCGTCTTAACCTCCTGCCTGTTACATGTCCTGCGTAGCTAAAACAAAAAAACGCAAAAGTGTTATGCATTCCAAAATTGATGGGCCTGTAAAAAGTCTTTTTTACAGGCAGTGTTAAGTGATTAAGTGTTAAGTAAAATCAATAAGTTGTCTCTTTAGTGGTTGACGGTGATATCCGTTTTAGGCCTTTTACGGCGCCATCAAAATTGCATTTGAAGTCCTTGGTTAAGGGGGAAAAAGGGACAATGCGGAACCGTGTACGGACAAAAGGCATTTTTTTTCTTCTCTTCCTTGTCATCCTGTTTTCAAGCGCCTGCAGTATGGGGCTGAAGAAGGATTACGCAGCATTGGCGGATCAGGATCGAGAGCGGATCCAGCGCTGGTCCGTGCTGGATGAAGGGGAGCAGGCCGCCATTCTGGGGGACCTGATCAATTCCCCTGAGCTGGAGGCCCTTGTGGATGAGGCATTGGCGGCCAATCCGGATTTGCAGCAGACCTTGCTGACCCTGCGCATCAGACAGGTCCAATACCGGAAGACTTTCGGAGACCGGCTGCCGGAAATCAAAGGGGGCTATACGGCCGGCAAAGAGGAGGACACGGATCCAAGCTATACCGGCTCCCTTTCCATCGGCTGGGAGGTGGACCTGTGGCGGAAACTGGCCGATGAGAGCCGGGCGGCGGGAAAAGATGCGGCCCAACAGCAGGCCCTTTACCAGTCCGCCCGGGATACCCTGGGCGCCGAGGTGATGAAGGCCTGGCTGGAGCTGATCGCCACGCAAAAAAATATCGCAATTGAAAAGAAACGTCTTGACGTGCTTGAAAAAAACGAAGCCTTTATTCTGGGGCGTTACAAGAACGGGCTGGGGACCCTTGAGGACCTGGACAGCGCCCGTACCCGTACGGCAAGCTCCCGGGCCGGCCTGGAAGAATACCGGGAAAACCTGGCCAGGCAGCGGCGGGCCCTTAACTCCCTTCTGGGGCGGGAGGCCGGGCCTGCTCTCACCCTTCCGGCCGATTATCCCGCGGTCGTCCCCCCGCTGGTTTCTCTTCCGGCGCAGACCCTGAAGCGCCGTCCCGACCTCAAGGCCGCCTACCTGACCATTGAGGCCGAAAGCCTGCGGGCCAGCGCAGCCTACAAGGCGCTTTTGCCCAGCATTGACCTGGAGGCGGCCCTTGAAGACGTGGCCGACACCCCCGGTGCTGCCCTTTTGACTGATCCGGTCTGGTCGCTGCTGTCCGGGTTGACCGCGCCCCTTTACCAGGGCGGAAAACTGAGAGCCGCGGCCGAAATCTCCGGGCTGGAAACCGCAAAAGCCTATCAGGCATACCGCGAGACCTTGCTCGATGCCGTAAATGAAGTCGAAGACGCCGTCGGCCGGGAGCGGGCGCTGAAAAAGCGGGTAAGGCATATCAACACCGCCCTGACCTCGGCGCGCAGCAACCGCTTGCAGTACCGGGAAAAATACCGGGCCGGTCTGGCCGGTATGCTGGATCTTCTCGATGTCCAGGAACAGACCTACGATCTTGAACTACAATTAAACAACCTGATTCATGAGCGCCTGGTCAACCGGATTGATCTCGGCCTGGCGCTCGGCCTTGGAGTGAAACAATGATACGACGTTTTTCACAATGGTTCATTCTTTTGGCGGCCATTTTTGTTCTGCTGGCCGCGGTTTTTTATATTCAGCACAGGATAAAGGAGCATGCGAACCGGACGGTACCGGTTAAAAAAACCGCTGAACAATACCCGCATGTGTCGGTCATCACCGTTGGTACAGGCCGCTACCGGGCCAGCGTGACCGCCCATGCAGCGGCTTCTCCGCATTTTGATCTGACGCTGGCTTCACAGGTGTCCGGCCGGGTGCAGTCCCTGGCCGAAGATTTCGAACCCGGAAAGCGGTTTAAAAAAGGACAGATCCTGGCCCGGCTGGAAGATTCCGATTATCGGGCGGAAGTGGCCGCCGCAAAGCAGGATTTAAGTGATGCGCAGCTTAATTTGCTGGAAGAAAATCGCGAGGCCGTGCAGGCCAAAGCCGAATGGGAGGCTTCCGGGGTGAGCGGGAAACCCGAATCCGAACTGGTTCTTCGCAAGCCGCAGGTGGCGGCCGCTGAAGCCGCCGTGGCCAATGCCCGCGCCGCTCTGGCAAACGCCCGCAAGGATCTTGCCCGGACCCGTATTGCCGCGCCCTTTGATGCACTGGTGGTTGAACGTATGATTTCTCCGGGAAGCTACGTCCAGGCCGGTACTGATATGGCCAGGCTTTACAGTACGGACAGGGCTGAAATCTCTGTTTCCCTGTCTGCCAAGGATTGGGCCAGGCTGCCCGGGGCAAAGCTGCTTGAAAGCGGCGACTGGAATGCGGAAGTTCAAAATATCGGAAACGGACAAACCTGGTCATCCCGGGTCCTGCGGGCCAAACAGCACCTTGAGCAGGAAACCCGGCAGCGGGATCTGATTCTGGTGGTTGATCATCCGCTGGATTTAAAACCGCCTCTTCTGCCCGGGACCTTTATCAAAGCGACCATTTTCGGCCGCAGCATGGAAAATCTCTGGAAACTGCCGGGCTCGGCTTTGAGCCAGGAGGGCGAGATTTGGTACGTCAAGGACGACCATACGCTGGCGGCGTTTTCGGCAGCAGTGTGTTTCAGCGATGAGGAGGCCATCTATGTGTCCGTGCCAGAGACCTTGAGAGAAAACAAACAGCGCGTTCTGGTTCATCCGCTGACCGGTTATATGCGGGGAATGCGGGTCCAGCCGGTTGCGGAGGGGGCCCATGGATAATTCGATGAAAGGGATTATCGCCTGGTTTGCCACCAACCCGGTGGCCGCCAATCTGCTTTTGGTGCTCCTTATTGTGCTTGGCCTTTTTCAGGCGGCAAACTTGCGCAAGGAAGCCTTCCCCGGCATGGAGCCCGACAGCCTGACGATTTCGGTCACCTATGACAGCGGATCAGCCAAACAATCCGAGGAGGGGGTGGCGATAAAAATCGAGGATCAGCTCGAGGATGTCACCGGCATCGAATCGATCACCAGTTCCTCCACACGGCGGGGCAGTACCGTGACCGTTGAGAAACAGGCGGACTATGATCTCGATTTGCTGTTAAGAGACGTCAAGGCCAAGGTGGATGCCATCTCCAACTTTCCTGTTGCAGCGGAAAAACCGGTTATCGAAAAAGCGGAGCGGGAAGAGCATTCGCTCTGGCTCCAGCTCTACGGCGACGCCGGCCGGCACACGCTGCAGCAGCTTGCCGATGAACTCAAAACAGATTTGCTTGCCAATCCTTATGTCAACCGGGTGACCATTTCCGGGTGGCTTGATCCGATGATGGCCATTGAAATCGACGAGGGGGCGCTTCAGGCTTATGGACTGTCGCTGGCGGATGTGGAGACGGCTGTTAACCAGGAGTCTTCGAACACGGCAACAGCCGTGCTGAGAAACGAGAGTGTATATCTCCAGCTCAAGGCCTCGGAGCAGGCCTATTACAAGGAAGCTTTCGCTGCCATTCCGCTTCTGACCCGAAATGACGGCAGCCGGGTGCGGCTGGGCGATGTGGCCTTGATCCGTGACACCTTCGATGATGACACCTCGGTGCTGTCGCGTTTTAACGGCCATCCCGGCATCGCCCTGCAGGTCATTACCACCGGGCAGGACGACATTTCAGATTCGGTTGCCGGTGCCCGGCAGGTGATCGGGCAATGGCGGAAAAACGGCAATCTGCCAGAAGGCGCGGCGCTTTCGAGCTGGTATGACCGCAGCACCAGGATCACGGAGCGCCTGCAGCTTCTGATCAAAAATGCGTTGGCCGGTATTGCCCTGGTGTTTGTCCTGCTGGCCGTTTTTTTAAACCTGTGGGTGGGGTTTTGGGTGGCCATGGGACTGCCCTTTGTGTTTCTGGGCACCCTTTATTTCATGGGCGATGCCTTTGCCGGGCTCACGCTCAATGAAATGACCACTTTCGGCTTTATCATTGCCCTGGGTATCGTGGTCGACGATGCCGTGGTGATCGGAGAAAACGTTTACACCACGCGTTCCGCCCTTGGCGACACGGTGGAGAACACGATCAAGGGAACCCGGCAGGTGGCGATGCCGACCTTGTTCGGTGTCTTTACCACAGTGGCGGCATTTTATGCGATTTCGCAGACCAGCGGGCACCTGGGGGAACTTTACGCCCAGTTCGCCATGATCGTGGCCATCTGCCTCATGCTCTCGGCTGTTGAGTCCAAACTGATTCTGCCCGCCCACCTGGCTCATCTCAACACCCGGCCGCAGGTGAGCAAAAATCCGCTGCTGCGGGGCTGGCAGAAGATTCAGACCGGCGCGGACAAGGGGCTTTCCTGGTTTAACCGGCGCTGTTACGGGCCGGTAATTGACAGGGCGCTCAAATACCGGTATGCGGTTGTTGTTTTGTTTATGACGATTTTTGTTCTGGTTGTGACAATGCCTTTGACCGGTGCGCTGCAGGTGAGCTTTTTCCCCGATATCCCGGGCGATACCGTCCGCGCCCAACTGACGATGGAAAACGATGCCAGCTTCGGCCGGACCCATGCGGCTTTAAATCTCCTGGAGGAAAGCGCCTATGAAACCGGCCGGCGGCTTTGCGGCACAGATGATGGCGAAACAGGCATCGCCAATCTTCAGGTGCTGTCCGAGGCCGATCAGTCCGGATCGGTCAGGGTGGAGCTCAAAAAGACGGCCCCTTATGATATCGACACGTTTACGAAACAATGGCGGGAAGCGGCCGGCCTGCCGGAAGGCACCCGGACAGTAAGCATTCAGAACGTGCCGGCCATGGTCGATGCCCTGCGTATTGAGCTGCGGGCAAACGATGATGAGATACTGACCGCCGCGGGCCGGGCATTCAAGGAAAGGCTTTGTAAAATTCCGGGTGTCAGCGGCATTGAAGACAATCTCGAACCCGGCCAGCCGCAGCTTCGTTTTGAACTGACGCAGCAGGGGCGCGCCCTTGGCCTGAGCATGGATATGCTGGCCGAGCAGATTTTACAAGCGTTTAACGGCCAGGTCGTTCAGCGGTTCCAGCGGGGAAGCGACGAGATCGAGGTCAAGGTCCGCTACCCGGAATCCGCCCGGCAAAGCGCCGCGGATGTGCTGGATGCCAATGTCCGCACAGCGGACGGAACAGTGCTGCCGCTTTCCGCGGTTGCCAGGGCGGGCTACGGTTTTACCCGGGATACGATTACCCGCATCGACGGCAAACGCGCCGTCTATATATCGGCGGATGTGGACAAGGACACCCTTTCTTCCACCGAGCTGGTCAGCCAGCTGCAGCGGGACATCGCGCCCGGACTGAAAAATCAGTATCCCGGCCTGGACATTCACTTTGCCGGAGAAGCCGAAGAACAGGCAAAAACCCAGACCTCCATGCTGAAAATGTTTTTGCTTGCCCTGCTCATTATTTATTTTCTGCTGGCGGTGCCGCTTAAATCCTATATCCAGCCGATTCTCATCATGACGGCCATCCCCTTCGGGATTGTGGGCGCCATGCTCGGCCACTGGCTCAATGATCTTTCATTGGGAATTTTATCTTTAAATGGTATCATTGCCTTATCCGGGGTCGTGGTCAACGACAGCCTGCTGCTGGTTTCAACGTATAACAGCTTAAAGGAGGAGGAAGCGGACCTGGTGCAAGCCATCAGCCGGGCGGGCAAAAACCGGCTGCGGGCCGTGCTGCTCACCTCGCTGACCACGTTTGCCGGTCTGGTGCCGCTTCTGAGCGAGACGTCCATGCAGGCCCGGTTTCTGATTCCCGCTGCCGTTTCCATGGCTTACGGCATCATTTTCGCCACCGTTATTACGCTGATTCTGATTCCGGTGCTCCTGATGATCCGGCATGATGCGGGAGAACGGCTTTCGCGTATCCGACCGCAAATCAATCTCTTACAAAAGAAGGCGCAGCCGTGCTAAACGTGCTTCTGATTGAGGACGATTTCGATCTTGCAGAAACCGTGGGAGACTATCTTGGGCTGGAATCCATTGTCTGTGATTACGCCAGCAACGGAGTGGCGGGATTGCAGCTGGCCGGGGAAAACGCCTATGATGTGCTTCTTCTTGATTTGAACCTTCCTCGCCTGGACGGCCTGAGCCTGTGTGAACGGCTGCGCGCCGCGGGAAATGATACGCCAATCCTGATGCTCACCGCCCGGGATCGGTTGGGCGAAAAGCTGGCGGGTTTTGAAGCCGGAACCGACGACTACCTGGTGAAACCGTTTGAACTAAAGGAACTGGTGGCGAGAATCCATGCACTGGCTCACAGACGAAGCGGCCAAATCCGGGTGTTGCGATGCGGGGATCTGGAAATGAACCTGAAGGAGGGCAGCGTGGCGCGGGCCGGGCGGGAGATCCGGCTTTCGCCGACGGGCTGGAAAATCCTTGAGACGCTTCTTCGTGCATCTCCGGAGGTGGTTTCCAGGCAGAAACTGATGGATGCGGTTTGGGGGGAGACGCCGCCGGACAGCGACAGCCTTAAAGTCCATCTCTTTAATTTGCGAAAAGCCGTGGACGGCCCTTTTGCAAGGCCTTTGCTTCATACCGTCCCCGGAAAAGGATTTGCTGTCAGAGCAGAAGATGCGTCATGAAAAGAAAGATTCGCCTGAAATGGTTTGTGGCTTTCTCCTTTCTGACCCTGGCGCTTGTTCTTGTTGCCGGGTATTCGTTTTTGAGCGCCCGGTTTTTTATTCGCGGCATGGACAGTATCATTGCCGGCAACATGGCCCAGGTGGTGGAAAGCTATGTCGAGGCTGTGCCGGCAGGCAAGCGGCGGCAGCTGAACCTGTTCAGCGGCTATCATATCGCGGGGCGCTGGCAGCAGATGCCCGATGAGATCCGCAAGGTCCTGACACCGCCCGCTCAAACCGCTGTGATGCGGAAAAACCATGACGCCGGATGGTTTGCCCCGCCTGACAAGGTTTATTTTGTAATGCGGGTGACATGCGGCGGCGACAGCTATTTTATCACCCGAACGGTTGCCCGTGCCTCCGTCTCGCCGCTGGTGGGGCGAAAGGCGGCGCAGAACATGCATCTGCTGCTCCTTTTAAGCCTTGTCAGCGTGTTAACCCTGGCCGGGATCACCTGGCTGGTGATCCGTCAGGTGGAACGGCCGGTCAGGGCCCTTGGCCAATGGGCGCACGGGCTCAATGAAAGCAGCCTGGAAGCGGTTCCGCCTGATTTTTCCTACCCGGAACTCAATGACCTGGCGGAGTTGATCCGCACCAGCCTTTGCTCGGTCAAGGAAAGCCTTGAGCGGGAACATCTTTTTCTGCAACACAGCAGCCACGAGCTAAGAACGCCGATCAGCGTGATCCGGAACAATGTGGAGCTCTTGCATAAACTCCAGCAGCATCCTGGAGGAAACCGGGAATCCCGGCAGAAGCGGATTGTCGAACGGATCGACCGCGCCAGCCTGACCATGAAGCATCTCACGGAGACGCTTCTCTGGCTGAGCCGGGAGAGTGAAGGCGAACTTCCGGCAGAAACGCTGGACCTGGAGAAGCTTATCTGTGATCTGATTGAGGAGTCGCGTTATCTTTTAAAAGACAAGGACGTGGAGCTGATTGTCGGGACAGACGCCTGTCCGGTTTCAATCCCCGGCATCGCCGCCCGTATTGTTCTGGGAAATCTCATCCGCAATGCGTTTCAGCATACCAGTTGCGGCACCGTCTGGATCGTTCAGAAATGCCGATGCGTTGAAATCAAAAACCATACAGCCGGAGAAAATGCGGCAGCTCCGGACCTTGGATTCGGTCTTGGTCTCCGGCTGACCGAACAATTGACGCAAAAACTGGGCTGGCCGTATAAGCGCCGCTCAGAAACCAACGGCCATCTTGTCGAAGTCTGTCTTGGCTGATCCGGGCGTACCGGTTTGCGGCCATGTGCCGGCAATTCCATGGCCGCCCTTTTACTCCGGAAAATGCCACGGTTCGTCTTCCCGGCCCAGGGCTTGCAGGGCTTCTTCGGCGGTTGTGTAGATATGCGGGGTAATGTCGAAGCGCAGCAGGGCATCGCCCAGCCGGGCCCGCAGGAAGGTGCTGGTGGTATAGCGGGTCACTCCGGAATACAGATCCTCTGAAAGGCGCTTGATCATCTGCGTGTATTCCGGAATCAGTTCCGGGTAGATCTGAAAATTGTCGTAGTTGACCACGGTATAGACCTTGTGGCCCAGCGGTTCCAGGATCCGGCGGACTTTTTGTTCCACCTGGCCGATATCGTCACGGCTTTTGATGGCATAGCCCTCAAAGTTGACGAAAAACAGGTTGCGTTCACGGTCATAGAAAAGCCGCTTGTCAATTGACAAAAACAGCAGGTCTTTTTTCAGATCCATGGCCTGGTCTGAAAATATCCGGAGATCCATGATTTCGGGCTTGTGGTCCATGATGGGTTTAAAATCCATGTGCGCCAGAATATCTTTTTCCAGATCCACGCCCGGGGCGATTTCCACCAGTTCCATGCCGTTGGCTGTGAGACGGAACACGCAGCGCTCGGTGATGTAGAGCACCGGCTGGTTTCTTTCCAGTGCATAGGGCCCGGAAAAGGTGGTGTGCTCCACATGGTCCACGAATTTTTTTGCGCTTCCCTCCTGGTTGATGTGGAGTTTTTCATCCCGGATTTCCACGTCAAGGCCGCCGGCGGTAAAGGTTCCCACAAATATTACCTTCTTGGCCTTCTGGCTGATGTTGATAAATCCGCCGGCACCGGCCAGCCGGGGACCGAACTTGCTCACATTGAGATTGCCGTGGCCGTCGGCCTGGGCAAGTCCCAGAAATGCCATGTCCAGGCCCCCGCCGTCGTAGAAGTCAAACTGCTCGGGCTGGGAGATCAGGGCCTCGGTGTTGGTGGCAGCCCCGAAATTGAGGCCGCCGGCCGGAATGCCGCCGATGACCCCGGGTTCGGCGGTAAGCGTCAGGTAGTCTAGGATGCTTTCCTCGTTGGCCACGTTGGCAACGCCTTCGGGCATTCCGATGCCCAGGTTGACCACGGAGTTGGCCTCCAGCTCCATGGCCGCGCGCCGGGCGATGATTTTGCGTCCATCCAGGGCCATGACGGGCATGGAATGCAGCGGCACCTTGATCTCAGAGGAAAAGGACGGATTGTAGCGCTCCCCGAAGGTCTGCCAGTGATTTTCCGGGTCTGCCACCACAACGCAATCGACCATGATGCCGGGGATTTTCACGTTGCGGGCATTTAGACTCCCTTTTTCCGCGATGCGCTCCACCTGCACGATTACAAGGCCGTTGCTGTTTCTGGCCGCTGTGGCCATGGCCAGGGCCTCCAGAAACAGGGCTTCTTTTTCCATGCTGATGTTGCCCATGGTGTCGGCGGTGGTGCCCCGCAAAATGGCCACGTTGATGGGGAATGTCCGGTAGGCCAGGTATTCGTTTCCGTCAAAGGAAATCAGCTCCACTATATCCTCGGTGGTCATCTCATTTAGCTTTCCGCCGCCTTTGCGCGGATCCACAAACGTTCCGATGCCCACCGCAGTGATGGTGCGGGGTTTTCCGGCTGCAATATCCCGGTACAGATGCGAGATCACCCCCTGGGGCAGGTTGTAGGCCTCGATCCGGTTTTCAACCGCCATTTTCTGCACCTTGGGAACCAGCCCCCAGTGTCCGCCGATCACCCGCCGGATCAGGCCGTCGTGGCCCAGGTGATTAAGGCCCTTGTCCTTTCCGTCGCCCTGGCCGGCGGCATACACCAGCGTCAGGTTCCGGGGGGATCCGGTTTTCAGGAAATGGTTTTCCAGGGCCACGGCGATGTGTTCCGGAAACCCGTTTCCCACGAATCCGCCGGTGGCAATGGTATCATTGTCGCAGATGATGCCCACGGCTTCTTCGCATGTGACGATCTTGCCCTTCTGGGCCGAAAACGGCGTCAGCGTCGAGAGTATCGGATGTTTCGAAGGTTTTTCCGGTCCTTTATATTCACGGCCCATATCTGGTTCTCCGTAATTTTGCGATTGTTGGGCTTTTTGCCTGTTTTAAATCAATCCGGCTGCCCTTGGCATAAACAGCAGGATATCCGGGAACAGGGAAAAAAGAAGCAAGGCTGCCAGCATCAGCAGCAGATAAGGCACCACACCTTTGTAGATGTCGGCCAGGGTAACCTCTGGCGGGGCGATTCCCTTGAGGTAGAAGATGGTCAGGGCAAAGGGCGGTGTCAGAAACGAGGTCTGGAGCACGATGATGTTCATCAGGGAAAACCAGACCGGGTCAAAGCCCAGTTTTACAGCCACCGGCGTAAACAGCGGAACCACGATCATGATGATGCCGATCCAGTCCAAAAAGCAGCCCATGAGGATGATGATCAGCCACATGACGATCAGCACGCCCCAGGGCCCGAACGGCAGGCCCATAATCGAGCTTTCAATGACCCGTCCGCATCCCAGCCGCACAAAGACCGAGGTGAAAAAGGAGGCGCCGATGACCACCAGATATACCATGGCAGAGGTTCTGGCCGTCCGGATGGCGGCCTCCATCAGCATGGCGGCAGTAAGTTTGCGATAGCCAAGTGCCAGCAGTACCGCGGCAAAAGCCCCGATGGCAGCGGCTTCGGTGGGTGCGGCCAGGCCGAAGAAAATCGTGCCCAGCACCGCCAGAATCAGGGTGAGCACCGGCAGCACCGAGACGCAAAACATCCTGGATTTCTGCCAAAAGGTGTAGTGAACGCCCCCGTCTGCCGCAGACGGTCCCATTTCCGGATTGATAAAGCACCGTATACCGATGTAGAGAACATAGAGCAGCGCCAGGATCATGCCCGGAACAAAGGCCCCGATGAGAAGGGCCCCAACGGAAACGTTGGCCACCGGGGCATAGACCAGAATCAGGATGGAAGGTGGAATCAAAATCCCGAGTGCGCCGCCGGCGCATACCGCCCCGGATGCCATGGGCTTGTCGTAGCGGTACTTCATCATGGCCGGCATGGAAATGATGCCCATGGTGACCACTGTTGCGCCCACAACGCCGGTGGCTGCGGCGAATATGGCGCAGGTCAGCACGGTTGCAATGGCCAGGCCCCCTTTGAGCCTGCCGGTCAAGACATATATGGCGTCATAGAGCCTGCCGGCCAAACCCGATTTTTCGATGACAATGCCCATGAACACAAATAAGGGTATGGCAATGAGCGTATAATTGGAAAGGGTTACATGCATTCGCAGCATGAAGGTGCTGGCGATGTGAGGTCCCACAAAGATGAGTCCGAAGACCGTGGCGACCCCGGCCAGGGAAAATCCGATGGGAAATCCCATCATAATGACAAGAATCAGGCTTGTCAGCATCAGTACAGTTATCAGTTCAACACTCATGATTGTCTATCCCTTCCCAGCACCACCTGAATTTCCTTGAGCAATTGCGATACACCCTGGAGCAAAAGCAGGACAACTCCGACAAATATCCAGGTTTTATAGGGATAGACAGGCGGCATGGCCCCGATGGTCGATCTTTCCTGCAGCGCCCAGGAGCGGAGCATATCGTTGTACATGACCCGTCCGATATTGGTCCATGTCAGAAAGAAAAGTCCCAAAATAAATACTGCGTTTAACAAGGCGCCCACCCGCCTGGGCAGCTTGCTGGAAATCAGGTCCACGCCCACGTGTTCCCCCAGCTGCCAGGTATAGCCCATGGTGAGAATGAGAAAAAAACTGCATATGAAGTAGGTCAGGTTCAGGCTCCACTGGGTCGGTGAACCGAAAAAATAGCGGGCCACCACTTCATAGGTCAGCGTGAGAATCAATGCAAAAACCAGAAACGAAACCGCCTTGGATATTTTTTCATTGATCCAATCAATGACCCGAATAATTTTATTGATCACAGCCATTGGAAATCCTTATGCTTAAATCATTGCGCCGCGATTGCGAAAAACAGAAGAGCCGGCGCTCTGCGCATGCCGGCCCTTCTGTCTGCATCATGCTATTTTCGCACCGGCACCATGAATTGCTCGTAATCGGAAAAGCGTTCCCAGAATTCATTGACCGACGCCCAGGTGCGGCTGTAGTGGTCGTTGTCGCGCTTCTTGACGTCGTTGTCGATCCATTCCCACGCCTGTTCGCGCATCTCCCGCTGCACTTCCGGCTCCACGTAGGTGCGCTTGATACCGCGCTCCTCGAAATGATCCAGGGCTTCCATGTCAGCCACGTTGCTCTTGGTCCACATGTGAAGGGTCATGGCCATGGCCGCGTTGTCGATGATTTTTTTGTAGAGCTCGGGCAGTTCATTGTATGCGTCCTTGTTAAAACCCAGCTCAAAAAAGCAGGTGGGCTGGTGAAGGCCCGGGCCTGCGATAAAGTCGGCTACTTCGTGGAAGCCCTGCTGTCGGTTGACCGCCGGTGTCGAAAACTCGGTGGCATCGAGAATGCCCCGGTCCAGGGCGGGATAGAGCTCGGTTCCGGGCAGCATGGTAACGGCCACGCCCAGTTCCTTAAGCACTTCGCCCCACCAGCCCGGAGCCCGGTATTTCAGTCCCTTCCAGTCCTCCATTTCCTCAAGCGGCTTGTTGGAGTGGGCCAGCATTTCCGGTCCGGTCACGCCGCCGGGCATCACAACGACATTCTGGCCGGCCTCGTCCATCATCTCCTGGTAGAGTTCCTTGCCGCCGTAGTTGTAAAGCCAGGTGGTATGCATCAGCGGCTCCAGGTGCAGAGGGATGGAAGCGAAAAAGGGCGCGGACGGATGCTTGCTCATCCAGTAGCCGGGCCAGGAATGATAGGCGTCAATGGCCCCGGAGTCCGCGGCATCCAGTACTTCCAGGCCTCCGACAATGGCCCCGGCCGGCTGGACGTCGATGATAAATTTGCCGCCGCTTAAATCATTTACCCGTTTTGCAAAATCTTCTGCCATTTCATGTAGCAGCCATCCCTGGGACCAGGTGGTCTGCAGGGTCCAGCGCACATCCGGTAGTACGGCTTCAACACTTTCTTCTCCGGTTTCCTGCCCGCCGCACCCGGTAAATCCCACGGCCATTGTAAAAATTGCGGCCATGACCAACGTGATGGTTTTGATTCGAAACATGTCAACCCCCTTGTCTTTGGTTGCCCCGGCGGAAAGACGGCGTCCTGTCTGGAAGTCGCCGCCGGCGGGGCTGTTCTTGTTTTGCTTTCCCCTGATTCCTGGCCGGGAAAACGAATGTTTGAAACATAAACAGTTTTATCTTTAAAATACAGAATTAAAGAATCTGAACGCAGACCAAAAAGCAACAGGTGTGCCACCTGTTTGAAAAACCCTTGAAAGCAGCATATTCACGGCCCGGAGATATTGTTTGTGCGGGGAAAAAGGGCTTTGAACAATAGCAGTGTCTATCAGAATAGACAAAAATGGCAAGAGCGTGGGTCAGGAATTGTAAAATCAGCTATTCCTGAAAAATAGACATGTCTCTTTTTTTGGACATATAAGCGTGAAACCGGATTTCAAAGGCCGGTTTCAACCCCCTTGCAGAAACAGGATCGACGGTGGTTTTAAAACCTTAATCCGGGCCGCTATCGCCGGTGCCGATATTGTACCGGTTGATTTTCTGATACAGGCCGGAGCGATGGATTCCCAGCCTTTCCGCGGCTTTTTTCCGGTTGTTGCCGGTCGCCCAAAGGGCGTTTTCAATTGCGGCTTTCTCGGTCTTTGCCAGAATTTCGGAAAGGGTGCCGCCGGTTAACCAGCCGGGTGCGTTCTTATCCGGCTGCAGAGCGCCTGGGTTTTGGCTGGGGTTGATATCCAGAAGATAAATCGGAAGGTGGTGTTTCCGGATCACCTGTTGCCGGTCCGTGTTAACGGCCACGGCCCTTTCCATGACATTTTTAAGTTCCCGAATGTTGCCGGGCCAGTCATGGGCTTTTAAAATTTCGATAACCCCGGGGTCGAGGGTTTCCACTGCCGTTCCGAGATCCTCGTTGACTTCCTGGAGCATCCGTTCGCAAAGCAGCGGAATGTCTTCGCGGATTTCGCGCAAAGGCGGGATTTCGATTTTCAGCACGTTGAGCCGGTAATACAGATCCTGGCGGAACGCCTCTTTTCTCACCAACTCTTCGAGGTCCCGGTTGGTGGCGGCGATCAGACGGATATCCAGGCGGATGATGCGCTCGCCGCCCAGGCGTTCGACTTCTTTTTCCTGGAGCACCCGCAAAAGCTTGGCCTGCATCTCCTGGGGCATATCGCCGATTTCATCCAGAAAAAGGGTGCCGCCCTGGGCCATTTCAAATTTTCCCGGTTTGCCCCCTTTTTTTGCATCTGTAAACGCGCCTGCCTCGTAGCCGAACAGCTCGGATTCCAGGAGGCCCGCCGGTATTGCCGCGCAGTTGACCCGTATGAACGCACCGTAGCGCCGCAGGCTTGAATCGTGGATGGCATGAGCGAAAAGTTCCTTTCCTGTGCCGCTTTCCCCCCGGATCAGCACGTTGGAACTGCCGGATGCGGCGGTTTTGGCCAGGTTCTTGGCCTGCAGCATTTTTTCGCTCCGGCCGGCGATATTTTTGAAATTATACCGGCTCCCCTTCAGGCGCATGACTTCGCCCTTGTAGTATTTCAGCTCTTTGGTGGCCAAATCCAGCTTTTCCACCATAGAACGGATTTCCTTTACATCCCGGAACAAAACCTTGCCCACGGCCCCGACGACTTCGCCCTTTTTGTAAATGGGAATGCGCATGACCACCATTTCATGGCCCTGGATTTTCTGGGTTTCACCGATTTCGGGTTTGCCGGTTTTCACCACGATATGCATGCGTGTGTTTTCGATCACATCTTCCACAGCCCGTCCCAGGGCATCTTTTTCATCAATTCCCAGAAAGCTTTGGTAGGCCTTGTTAAACCGGGTTATAATGCCGTTTTTGTCCACAACCACGATGCCGTCATATGTGGTTTCCAGAATCGTTTCCAGAATTTCCACTGAATTTTTTGCAGCGGCGAGTTCCTGACTCAGCTTTTCGATATCCGTGGTATCCTGGAAGATGGCCACCGCGCCCACCTGTTTGCCGTCCCTGTAAACCGGCGAGCGGTTGGAATAGATGCTTTTGCCGTTGATGACCACGTTGCGGCCCACATCGGGTTGGCCAGAGCGCAGCGTGGTGAGAAGCGAGGGCACATTAAACAGGGCATCAACTTTTTGGCCCAGCGCTTCCTGAGTGGAAAATCCGAGGATTTTTTCAGCCCCCCGGTTAAACAGTGTGATCATGCCGTGGTTATCCACGGCAATGATACCGTTGTGGGTGGAGTTTAACACAGCATAAAGATGTTCCATGGAGCAGTTTTTGCGGTTGGCGGTCATGAGCGGTTCCCGATACAATTTGAAAACAATGTGTTTGCGGATATATCGATGAATATATCCTTGAAAAAAGGCAAAATCAACAGGGCATTGACCGCATTTTTCCCGGGTGCTCAAAGGCGCGGGCGAAAAACGGGGCATGGTTGGCGCCGAATACCGGCGGGTCCCGGCGGACAATAGGACGGATGGCGGGATGTTTTTTAAAGATTTTTTCCAGAAAACGCCGCACCTGGCTCCGCTGCCAGCCAAAGGGGTGGGCAAAATCCCGGTACAGGGCAAGGTCGCCTGCATAAAAATTCCTGGATTCCAGGGTTTGGGCCTCAGGGCTGTGTGCGGGCAGATTAAACACGGCCAGGTTGAGAAAATCAATATATGGGCTGTGTGCCGCGGTAAATTTCAGGGTCTGGAAGGCCTCTGCACGGCTTTCAGCCGGTGTGCCAAACAGCAGGTAAACATAGGCGGCAATGCCGGCCCGGGCCAGATTTTTGAGCACTTTTGAGGCGGTTTTCAAATCAATGCCTTTTTCCATGTGGTCGATCACCTTCTGGCTGCCGGATTCCAGCCCGAGTTTGAGCATCACGCAGCCTGAGGCGGCCAGCTTGCAGCAGAAGTGCGGATCATCCAGGGGCGGGCCCATGCGCACAAACCCGTACCACGGGGCTCCGGGCGGGGTATGGACCATTTGGCCCAAAAGGGCCGGGGAAATGGCATTGTCGAGCAGATGGATCAGACGCGGCTGAAACTGTTGGGTCAGGTGCCGGAGCTGGGCTGCTGCCGTGCTGCGGGCAACCGGGCGAAACGGCATTTTTTCGGCCTTTTCCGGACAAAATGCGCATTTTTTCCACCAGCACCCGTCTGAGGCGCTGTAGGGCAGCACAAAACCGGGGCTCAGATAGGGGTTTGCGGCCAGGTCCGTATAATCGGGCAAGGGCGCCGGCAATCTGCCGGTGTCCCGGCATTCTGCCATTTCCAGCAGCGCTTTTTCCCCGGGTCCGCAAATCAGGGCATCCACAAGGCCCTCAAAAGGGTTTTTCCAGCCCGGCTTTTGCATCCAGGAAGTGATCAGGCCGCCGCCCAGAACAATTCCGAGATCCGGACGGACATGTCTGAGCACTCCGATCAGGGCAAACCCGCACAGGGCCTGGGACAAATAGTTAATCGAAATGCCGGCCACTCGGACACCGGAGTTGAGCACTTCTTGTGCAAGATGGTTTTGGTAGTAATCATAGAAAGGGTTGTCCCGGGGCCTTTGGGCGGCTTTGCGCAAATCCGCGCTGCTTACGGGGCTGAATCGGGCGTGGGTGAAATCTGCCAGCCCCGGGCGCGTCCCAGTGGGCTGACCGGCATTGTGCAGTAGCCGGCCCAGATCTGACAGGGCGCGGCTGTATGCATCCGGCCGGGCGTAAACCGCAGGGTCCCGAAGGGCGTGAAGATGGTTGTCGCGGTGTTTGAACGCCCTTGCAGACCATGTGTCGTTTTGCGGCAAGACTGTATTGAGCAGATGACAAAGCCCGCTGATATTGGCGTCAATGACCCTGCAGCCCACACCGCCGGCGCGCAGGGCCCCGGCCAGGCGGGCAATGCCGGCCGGCGGCTCTGCCGGTTTGGCCACGGGCGGATAAATCAGTGCAATCCAGGGATCGGGCATTTGTGTCAGCAATTATTGAAGAATGATTAAGGGTTTTGATTGTGTTGGCACACCTTACGTCTGATCGGGGAAAAATGCAACCGCTGGTATGGTTTGGCCGGGTTGTGCAATCCTGTTTTGACACCCGGGGGGATTTGGAATATATTCGGCAATATGATCAAAAGTAAAATCAATCCGATGTGCTTACAGGAGGCATGGCTATGAGCAGGGTACTGATTCATCCGGCAGCCTATGAAAATATCCGCAGTGCTGTTGACCTGGCATTTGACCATTTTCCGCAGGATTTGGCCGGCAAACGGGTGCTGATAAAGCCCAATGTTCTTCGTTCTGCAAAACCGGATGAGGCCATTGCCACCCATCCGGCCCTTGTTCGGGCGGTTGTTGAGCGGGTGGAAAGCCAGGGGCCTGCTCAAATCATTGTGGGCGACAATCCGGGATTGTTTGATTACGGTGCCAACGAAAAAGCCTTTGAAGAAACCGGGCTTATGGAGGCGGCAAAGGGCTATTACCAAAATATCGGCATCGATTCGGTGAAAATGGACTTTAATCCCGAATTTATGGCGTCTGTGAGCGTTTCCCGGGCCGTGATGGAAGCCGATGTGATCATCAGCCTGCCCAAGTTCAAAACCCATGGTTTGACCGTGATCACTGGTGCCATTAAAAACAGCTACGGGATTCTGCCCGGGGCTCAGAAGGCCAAGCTTCACCAGGCTGCCGGGAGCCCGGAGCGCTTTCACGAGTTGGTGGTGGACGTGTTTAAGCTGCGTGTGCCGGATTTGTTTATCGTGGATGCAGTGCTCGGCATGGAGGGAAACGGCCCGGCCTCCCCGGATATCCGCGAGATTGGCAAAGTCCTGGCATCGGATAACGCCGTGGCCCTGGATGCGGTGATCGCGCAGATGATGGGCGTTGACCCCCGGCGGCTTGGTTTTTTCCGCAAAGCCGGAAAAGACGGCCTGGGCGATTATAACCCGGAGACTATAGAGGTCATTGGCGAGCTTGAGCGGATTGAAGGCTTTGTGCTGCCGCCTTTGGGCGGAGATGCCATTGTGGGCAATCCGCCCATCCAGGAGTTCATGGGCCGGCGTGCGCAGCTGTTGCCGCAAGCCTCCCAATGGTGCACCGCATGCGGAACATGTGTGGAGCAATGCCCTGTGGGCGCTCTTGAAATGGGAGATGACGACTTGCCCCATGTGGATGCCGAAATCTGCATCACCTGTTTCTGCTGCCAGGAGATCTGTCCGGAAAAGGCTCTGAGCCTGAAATGATCCAGAAATATTATGGTTGTGGCGTTTATGAACAAAAAATTCTGGCAGCAGAAAACATTTGCAGAAATGAGCTTTGCGGAGTGGGAAGCGCTTTGCGACGGGTGCGGCAGATGCTGCCTGCATAAGCTGGAATACGCAGATACCGGCGAGATTGTATATACCAGCGTGGCCTGCCGGTTTCTCGATATTTCTAAATGCCGATGTACCGCTTATGAGCACAGAAAAGCCGTCAGAAACGAATGTTTTTGCCTCACGCCGGAAAACATTTCTGAGATGACCTGGCTGCCGAAAACCTGCGCCTACCGGATGCTGTTTGAAGGCCGGGATCTGGCCTCCTGGCATCCCCTTGTCACAGGCGATCCCGAATCAGCGCATAAAGCCGGCATCTCCGTGCGCAATAAGGCCATCCCGGAAGATTGGATCAATCCGGACGATCTGGAAACTTATATTATTGAACAAGACCTGGCCGAATCGCCGGGCAATTGAGGATAAACCAATGCAACAAGCCCTGCCTGAAAAAATAAGGCTTCTGGAAATATTGAAAAAATCCGGATTTGAGGTTCCGGATTTTATTTATCTCACAGCCGAAGATTTTGAGAATGAAAATTTTGGCGCCCTGGCGGATTTTCTGAAAAAATCCTGTCAAAGCTACAAGGTGATTGTGCGCTCAGCCCACCCCCTGGAATCGCGTTTTAAAAGCGGGACGTTTGATTCCCTGGAGGTCAATGCCGATATCGCCGGGATCCGCTATGCCAGAAACCGGATCATCACCCTTGCCAAAACAGCCAAGCAACTAAACATCGAGAGACAGCAGAAATTCAACAATGCCCCGGAAATTGATGCCGAGGACATGGGCGTGATTGTCATGCCTTTTATCGAAGGTGTCAAGGTCATGGCCAAACGCATGGGAAAGCACTGGGAATTTGGCTATACCAATGAATTTGCCCACAAAATCCAGTGCGAGTCCTATATCACCGAAACCCCCCATGATATGACCCTGCTGCGCGTCTCCGAGCAGATCCAGGACAACCTGGGCTTTGCCTGCGAGATTGAATACATTGTTTCAAAAATAAGGGATATTCACGTGGTTCAGGCAAAAGACATTTCCCGTGTGGAGCTTCTGGATCAGGATATAGACAATCGCTCGGTGCAGCTCGACGGAATCCGCAGAATCCGGAAAAGAAGAAATTACCGGGAGCGGATGATTTATGTCATGAACAACAAGGCATTTTATCTCGACATCATCAACCGGTGCGAGGATCTGGTTCACGGATGGGGGGATTCGGCCCGCACCATAGAAGACATTGTGCAGCGCATTGATGATTACGAAGCCGAGCTGCGGGATTTTGCCCTGAAACATGAACGTTTCGGGGTTCTGGGCTTTTCCATCAAGATCCCTGACGATCTTTTCCAGATTGCCAATCATTACCTCGATGACAGCCCTGAACTGCAAAAGCAGCTGAGCCGGGCACTTTATGAAAACCAGTACAAAATCGATTATTTTTTGTCCGAGGCCGACACCATCATTGCCAAGGACAGAATTCGCCTGAACCTGTGCACCCATGACGCCTACGGCATTGATACCGTGCGCAATCCCGTGTGGTTTGTGTACTGGAAATACGAAAAACAGGATCAGATCGTCTCCGAACTGGCGGGACTGGGCTTTAAAACCGGCGATATGATCGGCATCGACATTGACATGGATGAAAGACCTACGATTTATCGCCTGTAGAAAGGCAGGTGTTTTGCCGGGGCCGGATCATGGCAGCGGCAATGATTGTGCTGGAAAACAAAAATCCCGCCACAATGTAAAACGCCCAGGCAATGCCCAGTACGTCCACCAGGGCGCCCACGCCCATGGCGCCCACAAAAATCCCGGTGTTCATGGCGGTGTTAAACACCCCCATCATGGAGCCCTGCCCGTAGAGATGGCCTTCTTCCGCGGCCAGGGCGCCCATGGCCGGCCATGAAATGGCCTCGCCCAGGCCGATAAGCGCGAACAAAAGCAAAAGCGCGGCAAAGCTGACGGCAAACGGAACCGAGAAAATGCCGATACTGATGATGGTACTTCCCAAAAGCAGAAGCCGGTTTTTGTTGTACCTGTCGGCCAGGCTGCCAAAAGGCATCTGAAATACGGCATTGACAATGGTGCGGCTGGCAATGACCATACCGATTTCCGTGCCGCTGGCCGTCATATGCCGGGTCATCAGAAGCGGCAGAAACGCGAAGGTGGGCACCATGATGATCATGGTGGCCATTCTGGCCAGCAGGATGCCCATGACCTTCCGGTGGTGGAGCATGCGGGCAAACACCGAAAGCATGGAGCCCTGCTTTTCCTGTATGGTCAGGGGATCGCGGCCGGGAAGGACGAGCGCCACCAGGGCTGCGGCCAGAAAGCTGAGCAGGGCCATGGTGTAAAAGGCCGAGTTTCTGCCCCACAGGTCCAGGAAAAAACCGCCCAGCACCGGTCCGGCGCCGATTCCGGAAAAAATGGCGATATTGAGCATGCCCATGTAGCGGCCCACGTTTTTCCCGGCGGAAATTTCGGTCATGTAGGCCATGGCAATGGGAACGATCATGGCCGATCCGGCCCCGTGCAGGGTGCGGATCAGCACCATGTGTCCCACGGATGAGGCCAGGGTATAGGTATAGCCGGTGAGCCCGAATATCAAAAGCCCGGTGATCAGAAACCCTTTTTTGCCGTGCCGGTCTGAGAAGCTGCCCACAAAGGGCTGCAGCAGACCGCCGCTTAAGGCAAACGCGGCCACGATAACCCCCAGGGCAAACCCGGTGGCCCCGAGTTCGGCCGCATATATGGGCAGAATGGGTACGATGATGCCCATGCCCACAAAAACGATGAATATGGCTGAAAGCACCGTAAAAAGAATGTATTTTTGCATAAATCCGGGTCCCGGGAAAAGCCTGGGGCATGTGTTTGTTTGTTCCCACTTAAACTGAGCGTTTCAAAAATATCGGTTCCGTGAATAAATGCAATCATTATGTCTGAACTTCCAGGCCTGCAGGGCATTGTGCAAAAGACCGCCTGCCTGTTTTTTGACCGCGCATCCTCGGGTTGAGAATTGACAGCCTGAGGTGAATTCGTTAGGCATTTTAATTTTGTTCATGTGAAATGTTTTTGAATCAGGTCGGATCCATGAGCCGCAAAGCACTTTTCCCGGAATCGGATAATTCTTCAGAATGTGAAGCCATTTTGGCTTTGGCGGCCCTGTTTGAAGGCGAGTTCAGCATTGACTGGCTCCAGGACCTGTCGGGTCACAAGGCCTCTGCGATTTTTGCCGCCCTGGATTGGGGTGTGGAGAAAAAATGGCTTGCCCGGAGCAGTCCGGGAGACTTTTATTTTCTGGATCATCAGGTGCAGCAGGAATTCAGGGCGCAATTGCCATTTGAGAAAGCAGAGCGCCTGCATGGGCATATCGCGGAAATGCTGGGCAGAAACCTTGTCCGCGGCAGGGACAGAACCCTGCGGGTGGCCTGGCACCTTCTCCATGTGGCCAATGGTCCTGACGGATGCCGGATCTTGATTGAAAACGGCGACATTCACCGCCGTCAATTCCGGGATGAACAGGCCAGGCAATATTATGACAAAGCCATTGAGGATCTCCGGCGGATTTCCGGTCCTGAGGCGGATGCGCTTTTTGTTGAAGCCACGCTTCAATACGCCAGGGTTTCCACGGACAGCGACAACCCGGCCCGGGTGATTGCCATTCTCAAAGAAGCCATTGCCAGGGCAGAAGCCATTGACAACCAGCAGTCCGCCGGCTTTCTCAGGATGCACCTGGGCAAAAGCGAGTGGCTTCGTTCCCGTTATCAGCCGGCATTGGATCATTTCCAAAGCGGGTGGGAACTGACCCGCAGCATTGATGATCCTTCCATTCAAAAGTCGGTGAGCATTTTCGGGATGTTCTATCATTACTGGTCAGGCCGGTACCGGGATGTGGTGGGGATTTATGAAACCCTGGTGCCGGACGTGGAAGACCGGTTTCCGAAAGGCCGGCTGCCGCTTCTGGCCGCGCTGACCGCCGGGGTCTGTCTGGGCCATACGGGTCTTTATTCCCAGGCCCTGGGAATGCTGCATGCCATCCGGGAGCATGGCCGCAGTATCGGCAATCTGTCCATATCCGGCCTGGCCGGGGTTTCCATGGGGTATCTGCTGCTGGAACTGCACCGGCCGGAGGACGCCATTGAAACCATTAACAACTCCTGGGCGGAAATCGAAAAAAGCAAAAGCCTGTATGCCCGGCTTGGCGGCCTGGCCCTGCTCGGATACGGCTACCATCTGGCGGGCCGGTCCGATAAGGCTGTTTCCTGCATCCGGCAGTATCTTGACGACAGCCGCAAGTCGGCCATGACAGTGAAATACAGCGCGCTCATGTTGCTGATCTGCCAGGCCGCGGCCGAGGGGACGTTTCCCCGCATGGAGGGCCTGGATCTGGCCGAAGAGATCCGTTATTCCATTGAAAGCGGAAACCTGCTCATGCGCGGGGTGGCCTGCCGCCACAAGGCCCTGATGCTTAGAAATTCCGGGCTTTCCGGCAAGCCGGTCCTGGACCTGATCAGCCGCTCCATTTCAGACCTTGAAACCTGCGGGCACAGAATTGAGCGCGCCAGGTCCATGGTGGAAGCCGCCAGGGAATATATCCGGACGGGTGATGAGAAAATGGCCATGGAATATGCACAGCCTGCGGCCCGGGAATTGTTTTCTTTTAATGAAACCCTTGTGCCCGATGATATCCGGCCCCTGGTCCGGAATTTGCGCTACGGGGAAAGCCTTCTTGAAGAAATTCTGCAGTTGAGCCAGGAGTTGACAAGCATCCGGGATTTTCGTGCGCTTTTGCGCAGAATCATTTCCGCTGCCAACCGGATTACCGGGGCCGAAAGGGGCGCCATATTCATTCTGGAGGATCAGCATTCCCGCAAACCAGTGTTAAAGGCCGCCAAAAATCTCACCACCAAAGACGTCACAGGAAATGACTTCAGGCCATCCATGCGGGTGATCGGCCAAACGGTGGAAACCGGCAGGGGACGGATCATGGATTTCGACACTGCGGGCGGGGATCGGCCGGCAGCCGGCAGTGCCATCCGGTCCTGCATCTGCGTGCCATTGAAAATCCGCAATGAGTTGATCGGGGTTTTATATCACGACAACCGCCTTTTCCGGAGCGCATTCAAGGAAACGGATCTGGAGGTGCTGCAGTATTTTGCCGCCCAGGCCGCCATTGCCATGGACAATGCCGAGGCCTGGGAGACACTGCGGGGCTTGTATGAACAAAAACAACTTGAAAAAGAGCATTACGAAAAAGAATACCTGGAGACCATCCATTTTGACGATTTTGTGGGCAAAAGCCCGGCCATTCAGACCGTTTTCCGCCAGGCCCGGCAAGCAGCGCCAACCGATACCACGGTGCTGATTTTCGGACAGACCGGGGTGGGCAAGGAGCTGGTGGCCCGGTCCATTCACCGCCACAGCCTTCGTTCGGACAAGCCTTTTATCCGGGTCCATTGCAGTGCGCTTCCGGAAAACCTGATTGCAAGCGAGCTTTTCGGGCATGAAAAAGGTGCGTTCACCGGGGCGGTCTCCAGGCAAATCGGCCGGTTCGAGTTGGCCAATGGCGGGACCCTGTTTCTGGATGAAATCGGGGACATTTCAATGGAAGTGCAGGTCAAGCTGCTGCGGGTGCTCCAGAGTCATGAATTTGAAAGGGTCGGCGGCAGCCGGGTGCTGAAATCCGATTTCCGGCTGATTGCCGCCACCAACCGGGATTTGGGCCTTGAGGTGGAGGCGGGCCGCTTCCGCCGGGATTTGTATTACCGCTTAAACGTGTTTCCCATACAAGTGCCCCCGCTTTGCCGCAGAAAAGAGGATATCCCGCTGCTGGCTGAGTATTTTCTCGGGGTGTATGCCAATAAATGCAACAAGAACCTGGAAACCATACCTCTCATGGAAATGGAAAAGCTTACGGCCTATGACTGGCCCGGCAATGTCCGGGAGCTGGAAAATGTTATTGAAAGGGGCGTGATTCTCAGCAGCGGGTCGTTTTACCAGGTTCCGGATCTCCGCAAAGACCACCCTTCCCCGGATCAGGCACGGGTTACACTGCGGGAAAACGAACGCAGTCATATTCTTCGGGTGTTGGCGCAAACCCGGGGAAAAGTGGCCGGAGCCGGAGGCGCTGCGGAGATTTTGGACATCCATCCCAATACCTTGTTTTCGCGAATGAAAAAGCTGGACATTTCCCGGAAATCCACATTTGCCGCTGAAACCAAAACGGGTTCGGCTTTTTTGGCGGACACGGGGGAGGATGTCAAAATATGACACGAAATATCGTTGTTTTTTGAAATTTCGTGCTCTCGTGCTTTTCCTTTTTCTGCCGCTGTTAAATAACATGTTAAAATTATAATTGTTTTTTAAATGCCGGGGGCCGGCACAATCATTGCTTTCCCATTCAATGATACATTCAGTACCGTGAAAACAATAACCCGATTTTCCGTGACCGCGGTCTGATCGGGTCGTATTCCGGGATGGTTGGCAATCATAAATGAAAATCAAGGGAGGGTGTATGGACCGGCAGACCTATCTGGATGAACTGGAAAAGCTGTGGAAGGACAACTGGCCCGCGGGCATGCCCCGGGCGGTGGAATATCCCCTGGGAGAAATCCCCATGACCGGCTATTTGCGCAAACAGGCCCGGCAGATGCCGGACAAGGCATGCATTATTTATTACGGGGCGGAAATGACCTTTGCCCAGCTCGATGACTACAGTGACCGGTTTGCCGCCTGGTTGGCCGGTCAGGGGCTGGAAAAAGGCGACCGGGTGGCGGTGTTTATGCCCAATTGCCCGCAGTTTTTAATTGCATTTTATGGCATTCTCAAGCTGGGCTGCATCCACGTGCCGGTCAACCCCTTGTTCAAGGAGACCGAGTTTGTTTACGAAATCCAGGATGCCGGGCCCAGGGTTATCGTGGCCCTGGATCTGCTTTACGGGGTGGTGGCCGCAACCCGGGACCAGACCAACCTGGAAGCCGTGCTTTCCACCAGTCTGACCGACTGGCTGCCGGAGACACCGGCCATTGCAATCCCGGATCTGGCGCAGGTCCCCCGCCAGGAGTGCCCCGGTTCCCTGGATTTTATGACTGTTTTAAATGAAGAAACCCGGTCCTGTCCGGGGGTGGATATCCATCTTGACGATACGGCCGCGCTCAATTATACAGGCGGCACAACAGGCATGCCCAAGGGATGTGTGCATACACACGGGGATATGCTCTACACGGCCGCATGCGGCTCCATTTTTGCCCTGGGCCGGCCCGGGGGACAGGACGTGATGCTCAACTACCTGCCGGTGTTCTGGATTGCCGGCGAGGATGCCGGGGTGCTCTCACCGGTGCTTTCCGGGGTGACCGAGGTGCTCATGGTCCGGTGGGATGCCGCGGCCGTGCTGGCAGCCATTGAAAAATACAGGGCCTCAATCATTTACGGCCTGGTGGACAACATGGTCGAACTCATGGAACATCCGGATGCGTCTGCCACGGATTTTTCGTCTTTGCGCGAAACCCTGGTTTCCTCCTTTGTGAAAAAACTCAACAAGGATTACCGGCAGCGTTGGTATGAGCTCACCGGCACGGTGATGCGCGAAAGCAGTTACGGCATGACCGAAACCCATACCCTGGACACTTTTACCGCGGGCATGCAGGAAAACGACATGGATCTGGCCTCCCGCCCGGTGTTTGTGGGATTTCCCATGCCCGGGACCCGGTTTATGGTGGTGGATTTTGCCACGGCCAAACCCCTGGCCCTGGGACAGGAGGGTGAGATCCTCATCCAGACCCCTTCATTGATGAAGGCGTACTGGAAAAAGCCCGAAGCCACTGCTGACCAGCTCAGGGATGGCTGGCTGCACACGGGCGATATCGGGGCAATTGATGAGCAGGGGCATCTGATTTATTTGGGCCGCAGCAAGGAAATGCTCAAGGTCAAGGGCATGAGCGTATTTCCATCGGAAGTGGAAACCCTGCTGGGCCGCCATCCGGCAATTGCCGGCAGCGCGGTGCTGGGCCGGCCGGATGCGGACAAAGGCGAGGTGCCGGTTGCTTTTGTCCAGCTCAATCCGGATCAGACCGAAGCCCTTGATGCGGCACAGCTGCTTTCCTGGTGCAAGCAGAACATGGCCGGCTACAAGATCCCGGAGATCCGGATCGTGGATCAATTGCCCCTCACCGCCACGGGCAAGGTGCAGAAGGAACAGCTAAGAGATAAATTATAATTCTTCCAGATAAACAACAAGAGATGCGAGAAGCTTTTACGGGGAAAAAATATGGAAAAGATACTGGTGGCCAACAGGGGCGAGATTGCCGTGCGCATCATCCGCGCGGCAGCAGAGCTGCGCATGGGAACTGTGGCGGTTTTCTCCGAAGATGATGAAAAATGCCTGCACACCCGGTTTGCGGATAAAAGCGTGCCCCTTCAGGGACTGGGGGCGGCGGCTTATCTGGACGCAGATCAGATCATTGCCGCGGCCAGGGACAACGGGTGCATGGCCATTGCCCCGGGATACGGGTTTCTTTCCGAAAACGCGCAGTTTGCAGAAAAATGCCAAGCCGCCGGCATCGCCTTTATCGGCCCCACGCCCGAAAGCCTGGAGCTGTTCGGCAACAAGGCCATGGCCCGGCAGCAGGCGCAAAAATGCGACATTGCCCTGCTGCCGGCAACTCCCGGACCGGTCACCAAAGATCAGGCCCGGGAGTTTTTCGGGTCTTTGGGAGATGGTGCGGCCGTGATGATCAAGGCCCTGGCCGGAGGCGGGGGCCGGGGCATGCGGGCGGCGTACAGCCTGGAAGACCTGGATGCGGCATTTGACATGTGCTGTTCCGAGGCCGAGGCGGCCTTTGGCTGCGGGGATGTGTACGTGGAAAAGCTGATTGCCGATGCCCGTCACATCGAGGTCCAGGTCATCGGCGACGGCCGGGGCGGGGTTTCGCATTTGTGGGAGCGGGAATGCACCCTGCAGCGCCGCAACCAGAAGCTTGTGGAAATCGCACCCGCCCCGGGCATGGACGACTCCCTGCGCACCCGCCTGACAGATGCGGCCGTGGAGCTGGCCCAAAGCGTTGATTACAGGAGTTTGGGCACGTTCGAGTTTTTGGTGGATGCAGGACAGGCAGCCGGTCCCGAGCCCTTTTATTTCCTTGAGGTCAATCCCCGGCTCCAGGTGGAGCACACGGTCACCGAGGAGATCACCGGCGTTGACCTGGTGCGCGCCCAGATTGAAATCGCCCGGGGCCGGAGCCTGCCGGATCTGGGGCTTGGCCGGGAGCAGATCAGCGCGCCCGCGGGCCATGCCGTGCAACTGCGTATCAACATGGAAGAAATTTCGGAAAACGGCGATATATCGGCTTCATCCGGCACCCTGCGGGTGTTTGAACCGCCCCTGGGTCCGGGGGTAAGGGTGGATACCTTTGGATATGCCGGCTATGAAATCAATCCCAATTTTGATTCTTTGCTGGCCAAGCTGATCTGCCACAGCCGCTCACCCGAATATGCCGATGTTCTGGCAAAAGCCTACCGGGCCCTGTGCGAGTTTCGCATCGAGGGAGTGGCCACCAATATCGGCCTGCTCCAGAACCTGGTCCGGCACCCGGATGTTGTGGCAAACAAGGTGACCACCCGGTTTGTGGAAACCCAACTGGGCCGGTTGACCGGAGCGGCAGACAGCGGCCACCGGGCGCATTATTTTGATCAGCCTGAAGACAGCCCGGGCCCGGGAAAAAACGCGGGGCAGGCCGATGATGCAAACGACGCCCCGGAAAACACCGAGCCCTGCCGGGTGTCCATGCCCGGAACGGTGGTGAAAGTCGAGGCGGAAGAAGGGCAGGTGGTGCATGAAAAACAGGTCGTGGCCGTAATTGAGGCCATGAAAATGCAGCATGCAATCGAAGCCGGCGTCAGCGGCGTGATCCGGCGCATCTGTGTCAAGCGCGGCGACACCCTGGCCAGGGGCAGGGCGCTGGCCTGGATTGAACCAGGCCATGTGGATGCCGAGCAGGCGGATGCGGAAAAAGAGGTGGATCTGGACCATATCCGGCCGGATCTGGCCGAGGTTGCCGACCGGCACCGGGCCTGCATGGACGAGGCCCGGCCCGAAGCGGTTGAAAAGCGCAGAAAAACCGGACAGCGCACGGCCAGGGAAAATATCGCAGACCTGGTGGATGATGACAGCTTTATCGAGTACGGCGCCCTGGCGGTAGCCGCCCAGCGCCGTCGGCGGTCTTTGGCGGAACTGATCAAAAAAAGCCCGGCAGACGGGCTGATCACCGGGATCGGATCGGTTAACGGCAATCGGTTTGACGAGACAAAGGCCCGGTGCATGGTGCTGGCCTATGATTACACGGCCATGGCCGGCACCCAGGGGGCGTTTAATCACCAGAAAACCGACCGCATGCTGCATCTGGCAGAGCAATGGCGCCTGCCGGTGGTGCTTTTTGCCGAAGGCGGCGGTGGGCGGCCCGGGGACGTGGACGCCATGGAACTGCGGGTGGCCGGACTGGACCTGGATACTTTTACCCGGTATGCCGCCTTAAGCGGGTTGGTGCCCGTGGTGGGCATCGTTTCCGGGTACTGTTTTGCCGGAAACGCGACTTTGCTGGGCTGCAGCGACGTGATTATTGCCACGAAAAACGCCAACATCGGCATGGGCGGACCCGCCATGATCGAAGGCGGCGGCCTGGGCAAATGCCGGCCCGAGCAGATCGGGCCTGCCAGCGTGCAGGGACCCAACGGGGTTATTGACATCCTCGTGGAAGACGAGGCCGGGGCTGTGGCTGCGGCCAAAAAATACCTTTCCTATTTTCAGGGTCCGGTGGATGACTGGCAGTGTGCAGATCAGCGCAGGCTGCGCCGGTGTGTTCCGGAAAACCGGCTAAGGGCCTACAATGTATCGGAAATCATTTTGCTTCTGGCGGATACGGACTCTGTTACCGAACTTCGCGGTCAGTACGGCACAGGCATTGTCACCGCCCTGATTCGTATCCAGGGCCGGCCCTTCGGCCTGATGGCCAACAACTGCTGGCACCTGGGCGGGGCCATTGACGGGGATGCCGCAGACAAGGCTGCCCGGTTCATGAAGTTGTGCGACGCATTTGACATTCCCATGGTGGTGCTCTGTGACACCCCGGGTTTCATGGTGGGCCCGGAAGCCGAAAAAAGCGCCCAGGTGCGGCGCTTTGCCCGGTTGTTTGTGACTGCGGCCGGCGCCACCATCCCGGTGTTTTCCGTGGTTCTGCGCAAGGGATACGGCCTGGGGGCCATGGCCATGGTGGGCGGCGGCTATCACCGGCCGGTGTTCAACATCGCCTGGCCCACGGGCGAATTCGGCGGCATGGGCCTGGAAGGAGCGGTGAAGCTGGGTTTTAAAAAGGATTTGGAGGCGGAAAAAGACCCGGAAAAGCGCCAGGAGTTATACGATTCCCTGGTGGCCATGTCCTATGAGCACGGGAAGGCCATCAACATGGCCTCGTTTTTGGAAATCGACGATGTGATCGATCCCGCAGACACCCGGCACTGGATCATGCGCGGCCTTGCCGCCATGCCCCCGGCCGCCGCCCGGACCGGGAAAAAACGGCCGGATATTGATACATGGTAGTAAGTTTGATAAGCCTGTAAAAAGTCTTTTTTTACAGGCAGTGTTAAGTTTTAAGTGATTAAGTGTTAAGTAAAATCAAAAAGTTATTTTTTTATTGGTTGGCGATTATACCAGTTTTAGGACTTT